>NZ_JAHDSX010000021.1:0-40783 GCF_020969955.1 Allobaculum fili
TTACGTTCAGACTTCTGAACCTGTTCGACGAAAAAGGCCTCCTTGAGGACATGAGCTATAAAAAAATCATGCACATCCTGCAAAGAGGCAAAAGAATAAAAAATGATAATGAGTGGGAACTGATCAAAATGAATCCAAGCCAGATTGCAATTCTTCAAAAACTTGATCTGATTCCACGACCAGATTCGGTAGATAAACCCAAAAGGAAACGTGGTCGTCCACGCAAAAATCCGACCGTATAGTTTAGCTGATTGGGAAAGTTCTAATTAATGACAATTTTACATTTTTTATCCAATATGAATATTCTTTCATAGTATTCGAATTATGCCGCGGTTGTCATTTCGTATTTTAACTGCCGTTTATCTCAAAAAGATATACCTTTCGACTGAGTTGTTGCTTTCTAAGGAAAATGCAATAATGATACGGAATTTGCGATTCAAAAAAGATCAGAGAGATTCAAATCGAACCATCCATTCGGTCAGAAAAATATCTTACCCTTCTCAGGTTATGGTTCACTGACTTTTTCTCTCTGAATTCTTCCAGCTATTCATCCAGGAAAGATGATCCGCTTTTTGTAACGTCATCTGGATACCTATATAAAAAGGAGGGGCGCAATTCCTTTGATGTCCTGTTTTGACATCGGTATCCTTGCGCCATTCGTATGACTACTGATGAGAAAAATTTCGGAGCCCATACTCCATCTGACATGCCTGAACTTCCAAAAACACCAGATTCGGATCCGGCTTTGAACCATCAGAATCTGGAGGAAGCTTCCGCTCCTTCAAAATCCAGTCTGGCGGAAACCGAAAAATCAGCTTCCGATCCAGAACAGCCGCTTACAGCTCAAACGACAGACACGGCACAGGCAGCGGGTACGGGCCAGGCGGAGGATTCGGATCAGACAATGACTCCCGCATCCGGCGAAAAGAAGGCTGGTTTCTGGAAAACGAAAAAGCATTCGGATGAACCTGTAAAAAGTCAGGAAAAGGATCTGCCTGCTAAAGACGAAAGAAAAGAAAAAAAGTATCCGAAAAAAGCCGAGGAAACCAGTGCGCCGAAAATCCGACCAGAGAAAAAGAAAGACAAGCCAAAGAAAGCGGGCGACAAGCCAAAAAAGAACGGCTCGGATGAAGAAAGCTTCGCCGACGTGTTCAAACGTCACTACGCAATGACAAAAGACGAAAATTCTTCCCATCGTAAAAAGATGATCGCTTCCTTCATCATTCTTGGCGTTCTCTGCGTCCTTCTCATCGCTTCCCTGATCGCAATTCCTGTCCTGGGTGTGAATCTGTATACGCTTCAGGAAGAAAAGGCCAGCCTGCAAGGTGAACTTGCTTCCGTACAGAGCGATCTCTCGGACGCGAACAGCCGTAACGAAGAACTCGAATTTGGCCCAGCACGTCTTCTTCTCGATGCCAAAGCTCTGATGGGAGAAGAAAACTACGAAGAAGCCAAAAACACGCTGGAAGATCTGATCGAACAAAATCCGTCGACAGCGGAAGCAGAAGAAGCTCAGGATCTGATCGAAGAATGCGACGACCGTATTCAGGAACGAGAGGACAGCCTCAGCCGTCAGTCTTCCGAGCGCCAGTCCGAACAGAGTGAAGTTGGCTGTCCACTCAACGCAGTCGACGACTGATCGAGCCTGACAGCTGGTTTTCGATAATCAAAATAGAAGCGGAACATTGATAAAAACAATAAAAACAGATTCAGATATGTCCATGCACCTGCAGGACGATCTGAATCTGTTTTTTCGTTTATCGATTATTTTTTAAAGGATCCGCAAAAAGCGCTCGGCGATCGGCCTCTTCTAACATCTTTGTATCCGAGGGACAGAAGGTGTACTGATCAATTTCGTCCGGAGTGATCCAGGCGAAGGCCGGATGTTCCTTGCGTTCGAGCTGACCGCCAGTCTGTCTGCACTGAAAAAAGTGAAGATGAAGATTTCGATCTTCCAGACAGACGTCTGAAAATGGCCTGAGATCGCCGATCTGAATGCCCAGTTCTTCCTGGCACTCCCGCTTCAGGCAGTCTTCCAGACTCTCGCCCGGTTCCTGTTTGCCGCCGGGAAACTCCCATAAGCCGCCGCAGCTTTTATCGTCTGGTCTCTGGCAGATCAGAATTTTTCCATCTCTATGCAGGATAGCCGCCGTTACTTCAATCATATTTCATCTCTCCTGTCTCTCTGGCCACTTTCAAAGACATCCCTGTAGCATTGTCGATTGCAGGGATCAGACAGGCTCATCCTATCATGATTTTTCGGACTCCACAGAATTGCCTGGTAGTAAATCCTTGCTAGCTGCTTTTCCTGCACAATTAATGACGTATCCGTTGAATTTGGATGCACAGCTGCTAACCTGGAATCATGAATCAATTCAACTTGCTTAAAGCCGGGATGGAGAATGCTTTTCTGGATGCCAAATGCAAGGCGAATCCAGATCTTGTCCCTTCCCTGCTTACCAATAATCCCAAAAAAGGACAGAAGGTATTCCTGGCGCTGGAAGCGGAACTTCAACGCTGTCAGGAATTCTGTTTCTCCGTAGCCTTTATTACCGAAAGCGGCCTGCAGCTGTTCAAGCCCGTTTTGCAGTATCTGGAACAGAAAGGAATTCCTGGACGGATTCTAACGACAGACTACCTTGCCTTCAGCGATCCCAAAGCCCTGAACACGCTTCTGGATCTGAAAAACATAGAGCTTCGCATGTACTGCTGCCAGAAACAGGAAAATCCTTCCGATTCCGTTGGCTTTCATACCAAAGGCTACTTTTTTGAAGAAGACGATCAGTGCTGCATGATTATCGGCTCATCCAACCTGACCGATGCAGCGCTCTGCACGAATGAGGAGTGGAACACGCGCCTGATCACCTCCAGAAAAGGCAGCTTTTATACGGAGTGCATGAATGCCTTTGAAAGCCTGTATACCAGTCCGCAGACCGTGCTTTACCGCGACTACGCCAGAGAGTACGAAGAAATCGTGCGGATTGCTTGCGCCAGCCATCCTTTCCAGCCGGTCCGTCAAGGGTTGAGTCATCCTTTTGATCTGCTTCCTGAGCCCAACGCCATGCAGGAAGATTTTGTCGAACGGCTTTCCGAGATGATTGAAGAGGGCAAGACGATAGCCTTGCTTGTTTCCGCTACCGGAACGGGAAAAACGTATGCGAGCGCCTTTGCGGTCCGCCAGCACCAGCCCGGCCGTGTCCTGTTTCTCGTCCATCGGGAAAAGATCGCTCGTCAGGCCATGGAGTCGTTTCGACGGGTTCTGGGCGATGAGGCGTATACGTATGGTTTGCTGAGCGGCAATTCCCATGATGTAAATGCTTCCTGCCTGTTTTCTACCGTACAGACGATGTCGAAGCCGGGAACGTATATGCAGTTTGGAAAGCACGCCTTTGACTGGATCATTGTCGATGAAGTTCATCATGCGGCGTCCAATACCTACCAGACGCTGTTTGAGTATTTCCGTCCAAAATTCTGGTTGGGCATGTCGGCCACACCGGAGCGAACCGACCGCAATAGCATTTATGAGCTGTTCGACTACAATGTCGCCTGCCGCATTACCCTGAGCGATGCGTTAGAACAAAACCTGCTCTGCCCGTTCCATTATTATGCGCTGGACGATCTTTCCGTCTCTGCAGACTATTCGATCGATTCCATCGATCCTAGAGACTTTCAGAAGCTGAAGGAAGAAGAGCGGGTGAAGCATATTCTCGCCCAGGCTCGCTATTACGGCTGGAGCGGCGATCGTGTCAAAGGACTGATCTTTGTCAGTACGATCGAAGAAGCTGAAAAGCTCAGTCATGCCCTGAATGCCCAGGGCCTTCAGACGCTGGCTCTTTCCAGCCGTGACTATTCGGAAGCGGAACGCGACGAAGCGATCGAACGGCTTTGTCAGGATCGCTACGATGAACATGCGCTCGATTATCTGATTACGGTCGGTATTTTCAATGAAGGCGTCGACATTCCGGAAGTGAATCAGGTCCTGCTTTTGCGCCCGACGCAGTCGGCGATTGTTTTCACGCAGCAGCTTGGCCGCGGCTTACGTAAATACAAAGGCAAGGAATTTGTGACCGTCCTCGATTTTGTCGGCCAATACAAGGAAAACTATCTGATTCCTGCTGCACTTTCCGGAGACAAGACGGGCAATAAAGATATGCTTCGCCGTTTTGTCTATGAAGGAAATCGAGAAATTCCCGGGATCAGTTCGGTTCATTTTTCACCGATCGCGCGCTCGCGGATTTTGCAGTCGATCGACTTGGCCCACATGAATTCCGCCGCTAAACTGGCGGAAGGCTACTTCGATCTGCGTCAGCAGCTCGGCCGGATCCCGCGCCTTGTGGATTTTGAACAGGCGCAGGGCATGGATCCTATGCTGATCTTCACCAATCCCACATATCGCTGCTATCCTGAATTTACAAGCCGTATGGAAAAGGACCGCACTCTTTTAACGCAGTATTCCGATCTTGAACTTGGCTTTTTGCAGTTTGTCTCCCGGTACTGGGCCAATGGAAAGCGAGCGCTCGAACTCTGGCTGCTGGAAAGTCTGGTTCATCACCAAAAGGACTGGCTTGAACATTTTCTTGCGGTTCTCGATGAGTATGGCATTCGGCTTAAAAAAGAAACCTGGAAAAATCTGAACCGTCAGTTTGAGATGAAGTGGCTGCTGCCGCAGACCCGAAACGATCTTCGTTCTAAAGGCATTGTCTTTCTTGAACGAAAGCCGTCGATTTCCGAAGAAGAAATTCTTATCCGACTCGTCAAAGCTGCTAGTCTTCCTCTGGAAGCACGCCAGGCTCTCTCCAGACAAATCGAACACGACTTTGAAATTGCACCCTCTTTTCTTCAGGCGCTTACTCATCCCGACTTTTACGATCAGCTGACGGATCTCATGGAATTTAGTCTGCTTCGCTGGAAAAACAAATATAGTAAGACGACGGACGGCACATGGTTCGATCTGTATCAGTCCTATACATATGCGGATGTTTTCCGCTTGCTCGATCTTCCCGTCTTTGAAAATGCGCAGAACGTCGGCGGATACAAGCTCTTTAAAGAACAGAATCTTCTCCCCGTCTTTATCAACTACCAGAAAGCGGAAGATCTGGCTCAAAGCCTTCAGTACGAAGACCATTTTGAATCGCCTTCCCGTCTGATCGCGTTCTCCAAAAACCGAAGAACGCTCGCTTCACCGGAAATTCGATCGCTTCAAAGCGAACATCCGCCAATGGTTCTTCTCTTTTTGCGAAAAAGCAATGACGACACGACCAAGGCGTTTTATTTCCTCGGGGAAATGAAACCGGATGGCCTGTTTGAGCAGACTACGATGGCCAACGATGCATCTGTCGTTAAAATCGGCTATCGTCTGCTGACCCCCTTGCGCGAGGATCTGTACGATTACTTTGTCAAAAGCTGATCCTCTGGTTAACGTATTCGCTTACTGCCTCAAATCATTTTTCATTCCGTTGAAAAAGGACGGGATTCGGTTTATGCCGTTCCCGTCCTTTCATTTGTATTGTTTGTCTGAACGGTATCCTGTTTTCATGAGCAAATGGAACCAGTCTGTTCGTTTTGTCCAATGCTTTTAAAGCTTAAGCAGCCGATCGAGGACCAGCTCAAAAGGAACCCCTTCAAAAGGCGGTGTATTTTCCTTTTGCGCCTGTCGCAGACAGATTCGAACAAAATCGCCAGCCTGTCGGACACTCTCCCCGAGAGAGCTGCCCTGCATAAGCAGACCGGCTGTTACCGCCGAGAAGACATCGCCGGTTCCGGGACGTCCAGCTCCTTCCCTGGCTGAGATGATTGGATCAAACTGTCCCGTTTTAAAATCGCAGACATAGTCTTCAATTTTTCCATCGCGTTCAATGCCGGAAATCACGACCTGATCCGGTCCAAGACGATGGAGCGCTTCGGCCAGCGCATGAATCTGTTTGCGATCGGGATGCGAATGATACGATTTGCCGCAAAGCAGAAAGGCTTCACTGAGATTGGGAAGAATCAGATCCGCCCGTCGGACCAGATTTCGCATCGCTTCTACTACGTGTTCGTTCAGACCGGAATACAGCTGCCCGTCATCGGCCATGGCCGGATCGACAACAAGAAACGGTTTCTGCTCCTTAAACCGATCCAGAAACGTCTGAATCTTATCGGCCTGTTTTTCATTGGCGATATACCCGCTTAAAACGGCGTCAAAAGAGACGTTTGCGGCTTTCCAGGTTTCCATCCAGGGATCAAGATCTTCGCTCAGATCGCGCAGCGTATACGCCGGATAAGCCGTATGACAGGAAAGGATGGAAGTCGGCATGAGCAGGCATTCCATGCGCAGAACGCTTAAGATCGGCAGCCAGACCGCCAGAGAACTGCGTCCAAAGCCGGAAAGATCATTGATGAGTACGATTTTCTTTTGCATGTTTTCCTTTCCTGCCGCAGCAGGCGGCAGCTATCAAATGCTCGTCTTTTAAACTTTTGGAACCGATGAATTTACCTGCGGTTTTCTTCAAACCCGGCATACACGTCTGTCCAGGCATTTTTTCGAGCCGGCTGATCGAGAGAAAGCTGCTGCAGATGCTGCGCCTGTTTAAGCCCGTCTTTCATAAAGCTGGAAAAGTCTTTCCGAACTCGGCTGGCGAGCAGTTCGCTTTTCGGATTTTGGATTTTTAATTTCTGATGGCGCAGACACGCGACCGCCTGTTCCTGATTCAGCCGTTCAAAGAACACTTCCATATCCGACAGGAACGTATCGAGCTCTTCCAAAGCCGAACTGCCTGTATCCACGTCATACAGAATTCTGGCCTGATCGAGCGGCAGAACGCAGGAGTTCTTAAAATTCTGAATAGCGTAAATCTGATCTTTCATCGACAGCGAGAAATCGTCGAGACAGGCAAGAAAAACCAGAAACAGATGACAGAAATACGCATCGTCGGCACTGATGCCAGAAAGTTCGTACGGATTAAGATCGATCATGCGCAGTTCAATATGGCTGGCGCCAAGACTATTGAGCGCGTCGAGCGAATACGCTGAAGCCGGCTTAATGCGGACGGGATAATACAGTTCCCGCGGCGCCTTGAGCAGACCTTCTTCTACGTAATGCTCGATGGAAGACGTATAGCTTTGCATATCGGTGTAGTCAAACCACGGCGTAAAGAAATTCCAAAAGCCGTGGATGGAATTGCGCATGGAACTGAATCCAAAATAAAGCGGCTGGCCGCACGCAGATTCGTTCATCAGCGAACCATCAAAAACCGGCGACGCATTGAGCAGGGCATCAATGATCCATCCGTACCAGACCGCTTTCTGCGCCAGATCGAGATAAAACGCGTTGCGAAAAGACTTGTAGGAGTCAATTTCATGTCTTGTACCGGAATTGTGCTCAGAGTAGAGCGTGTATTCCCGTTTGAGCAGCGCGTCGGAAAACGAAAAATTGTAATGAATGCCGGAAAACAGCATTTTCATTTTTCCATAGCGGTCCGCCAGATAATGACGATATTCCGTCGAAGAAGACAGGCCGCTTTGCAGCATCGGTATGTCTTCCATCGAGGAAATCATCGGCGGGTTGGAAAACGGCCAGAGCGTCTCGCCCTGTTTGGCCAGAATGTTTTGCATGAGAACGGTCAGTTCTTCACATTCCCTGCGTGCGCTCTGCCAGTCCGGATAGACCGCGGTATTGATCTCTGTCTGGTTTTCCGCAAAGTCCTGCACAATTTTCGAGTGGGAAAACGGATGCAGGCTCTGTGCCATTTTTCCAGTTTTCGACTCGATTCGAAGACTTTCCTTTTCCAGACCGAACCCGCCCTCAAACAGATGGGATCGGACCTCTGCATCCTGCAGATGAATCTTCATAAAACTCCCCCTTTAAATCGAAGAATATCACACTCTACCGCCCTGAACTGGGCGGTGTTAAAAGATCGAAAACAGATCTACGGGTCAAACTCTCGATTTCCGTATGAAACAGAAAAAGGAAGAAGTTGCTTCCCTCTTCCTCTTTAGTAGATTTCTTCAATTTTAACAGGACCATGCAGATTGCGGACCGCTCCCTGCCCGGCAACTGGCATGCCGATTTCATACAGGTTTTCATACTGGGAATAGCCGCCGTAGTAGAGAATTACTTCGTTCCACGGTTCATGGTAGCAGAGGCCTTCAATGCCGCCCGGCGCAATAGGAGCGCCGAATGTGGAGAGTTTTTTAGGCGGAACAAAGGACATCTCCGAAGAACCGATTTGATTGAGAATTACCGTCAGCGGAAGCATGCGTTCGAGGGCATGACCAAGCTCGCTGTCATGGATTTCATAGGTGACGTCATTTCCATAGCTGTCTGAAAACTTGAATTTCATCATTAATCATCCTTTTCATTTTAAAGTCATGGACTTGTTTTCTTATTCTTTGTCTATTTTAGACTTTCGCCTGTCTTTGGCAACCTCCCGTTCATTATCGATCGCCGATTTGGCTGGACAGACGGCTATTTTGCCTTCCTGAAGGCATCGAATGTCTTCCCGGCTCCAGCGTTCCTTACCCTGAACGCAGAGATTGGAATGTTTTCCCTGTTTATAGCGTACCGGATAGGCTGGCGGGCAGACAACAGTAGAGCCCGGTTCCACATTCCGGATGACAATCGCGCCGGCACCAACTTTGGCGTCCTTTCCGATCGTAATATTTCCGAGAATTTTGGCACCGGCGCCAATCAGAACGCCGTCTTCGACGGTGGGATGACGCTTTCCTTTATCTTTTCCCGTACCGCCCAGGGTGACGCCCTGATAAATTTTCACATCGTCGCCGATAATGCAGGTTTCGCCGATGACTACGCCGCTGCCATGATCAATAAAGAAGCGCTTGCCGATCTGGGCCCCGGGATGGATATCGATTCCCGTTTTCTGCTGCGCACGCAGGGACATCCAGCGCGCCAGAACATAATGTTTTTTCTGATACAGCCGATGGGTTCTGTACCAGGTTTTGATCGCCCGATAACCGGGCATCCTCAGGATTTCGAGTTTGGAATTTAAGGAAGGGTCAAGAGCCATGAAGCATTCCTGCTCTTCCTTGATAAACGCGCGATATCCCATAAAATCATCCTTTCCAGTCAACAGATTCAATTTTAATCAAAAAAACAGGCACCTGACTAATCAACGGCCTGTTCCCTTCCCCAACTTGTCGATTTTGAATGAAAATCCATGAAACCCGTTGGCATATCGTGTAAGCAAGCCTCGTTTTTCACCAAAGCGGCAAATAAAACCGATCCGGCAGGACTTTTCCAAGACTAGAGGATGAAACCGTCCATGGCAAGATGCATTTTGAAGAAAATCGATAGGATATCGCCAAGCCATGGCAAGGGACAGAGATTTAGTGCGGTCATCATCGAGCATCACACATTCCTCTTCGTTTTTAAATTGCCGTGAAGTTTCATCCGGCCAAAAGAAAACAGCGGACCGTTTTTGCGGGCGGTCCGCTGTGGATCAACGAGATTCAATAGTCAGACGTATGGGTCTTCAGACACGCTGGTCAGGAAATCCAGCATCTGGAATCATCGAAAGGATCTTATTTGGAATGCTTGATTGCAGCCTGAGCAGCAGCCAGACGGGCAATTGGTACGCGGAACGGCGAGCAGGAAACGTAGTTCAGGCCGAGTCCGTCTACAAATTCGATGGAGGCTGGATCGCCGCCGTGTTCACCGCAGACACCAAGCTTGATGTCCGGACGGGTAGCGCGGCCGCGTTCTGCAGCAATCTTGATCAGTTCGCCGACACCAGTCTGGTCGAGTTTGGCAAACGGATCGTTTTCGTAAATCTTGGCTTCTGCATATTTTGGCAGGAAGTTTCCAGCGTCATCGCGGGAGAAACCGAAGGTCAGCTGGGTCAGGTCGTTTGTACCGAAGGAGAAGAATTCCGCTTCTTTAGCGAGTTCTCCAGCCTGGAGAGCCGCACGGGGTACTTCGATCATCGTACCAACATGGTATTCCATATCCACGCCTTCTTCAGCCAGGATTTCTTTTGCGGTATCATCAACGATCTTCTTCACGTATTTCAGTTCTTTCAGATCGCCGATCAGCGGGAGCATAATTTCAGGAACGATGTTCCATTCCGGATGTTTCTTGTTTACATTGATTGCAGCACGGATAACGGCTTCGGTCTGCATTCTGGCAATGCCAGGGTTGGAGACAGCCAGACGGCTTCCGCGATGACCCATCATCGGGTTCACTTCGTGCAGTCCGTCAACAACCGCCTGAAGTTCATCGGCTTCCATGCCCATTTCAGCAGCCAGTTCAGCCACTTCTTCGGCTTTGTGCGGGAGGAATTCATGCAGAGGCGGATCGAGGTAACGGATGGTGACTGGACGGCCTTCCATCGCTTCGTAAATGCCTTCGAAGTCTTCCTGCTGGAGCGGTTCGATTTTCGCGAGGGCCGCTTCCATCTGTTCCGGAGTCTTGGCAACGATCATTTCACGGATGGATTTGATCTTGTCGCCGTCAAAGAACATATGTTCGGTACGAACGAGACCGATGCCTTCTGCGCCGAAGCTTACAGCCTGTGCAGCGTCACGCGGAGTGTCGGCATTGGTGCGGATTTTCAGACGGCGTCTTTCATCGGCCCACTTCATGAAGCGGTCGAAGTCGCCGGAAATTTCAGCTGGTACGGTCGGGATGGCTCCGCCGTATACTTTACCGGTCGAACCGTCGAGGGAAATGAAGTCGCCGCGCTTGAAAGTCTGGCCGTTAACGGTGAACTGACCGTTTGGCTCATCCATTTCAATTTCGCCGGCGCCGGATACGCAGCAGGCACCCATTCCGCGGGCAACAACGGCTGCGTGGGAAGTCATGCCGCCACGAACGGTAAGGATACCTTCCGCAGCTGCCATACCCTGAATGTCTTCTGGAGAAGTTTCGAGACGGACAAGAACAACTTTCTTGCCGTTGGCAGCTTCTACGATCGCTTCTTCTGCAGTGAAGACGATCTGACCGCAGGCAGCACCAGGAGAAGCAGGCAGCGCTGTCGTTACGGCTTCAGCTTCTTTCAGAGCGTCGGCGTCAAACATCGGGTGAAGCAGAGAATCAAGCTGCTGCGGTTCTACCATCAGCAGGGCTTCATCGGTGTTGATCATGCCTTCGTCAACCATGTCGCAGGCAATTTTCAGAGCGGCCTGAGCGGTACGTTTACCATTACGGGTCTGGAGCATGAAGAGTTTTCCGTTTTCAATGGTGAACTCCATGTCCTGCATGTTTTTGTAATGATGTTCAAGAGTGTCACAGATCTTAACGAACTGTTCGTAAGCTTCCGGAGCAATCTCCTTCAGCTGGTCAATTTTATTTGGAGTACGAACGCCGGCAACAACGTCTTCGCCCTGTGCGTTCATCAGGAATTCGCCGTACAGCTTTCTTTCGCCGGTAGCCGGGTTGCGGGTAAAGGCTACGCCAGTGCCGCAGTCGTTGCCCATGTTGCCGAATACCATCATCTGTACGTTAACCGCAGTTCCCCAGCTCGACGGGATGTCGTTCTGTTTGCGGTAGTAAATCGCACGTTCATTGTTCCAGGAACGGAATACGGCTTCAATGGCTTCCATCATCTGATCTTTTGGATCGGTCGGGAAGTCGGTACCGAGTTCTTCACGGTAGAACGCCTTAAAGCGTTTTACGAGTTCCTTCATATCTTCAGCGTCGAGATCAAGATCGTTTTTAACGCCCTTTTCTTTCTTGACTTCGTCGATGATTTCTTCGAAACGTTTTTTGGAAAGTCCTTTAACTACGTCTGCGAACATCTGAATAAAGCGGCGGTAAGAGTCGTAGGCAAAGCGGGGATTTCCAGTTTTTGCAGCAATAACTTCAGCAACGGTATCGTTGATGCCCAGGTTCAGGATGGTGTCCATCATGCCCGGCATGGAAGCCCGTGCACCGGAGCGTACCGAAACAAGCAGCGGGTTTTCGGAATCGCCGAATCTTTTACCGGTTTCTTTTTCCAGGTTTTCCAGAGTAGCAAAGATCTGCGCCTTGATTTCGTCGTTAATCTTTTCCCCATCGTCATAATACTTGTTGCAGGCTTCTGTCGTGATGGTGAAACCGTTGGGGACGGGCATGCCAAGCTTGCTCATTTCTGCAAGGTTGGCACCTTTTCCGCCAAGCAGTTCACGCATACCGGCATCGCCTTCAATAAAGCGATACACATATTTGGTATCCATGCGTTTCCTCCTTGTTAAAATCTCATACTTCATTATTTTACAAGGTTTTTCGGGAATGGAAACATCCTCATTGCAATCGCTTACACAATCTTCAAGCGAAATGACCACAAACGCGGCAGGTTTTAAAACGGCCGGACAGACGTCCTTCAGCTTGCATTTCCTGTTGCATCTGGCGAACGAATCCAAGGTGTAAAGCTCCTCAGCTAGCTCTTTTTCGTCCGGTGAAAAAAGAAGAAACGGTCTTGGAATCAGAGACGGAGAAGAAATAATCTTTTCGGGATTTTTATCGCATACGTCAGCGATCATCTTTATATAGGGCAGATTTTCTTTTTCATCAAGAAGCAGCGAATAGAGAGGCTTCTGCGTAAACGGAATGTCCTTTTCCTTGAGCAGCAGGCGGGCCGCACGCGTTCGGGCGCATCCAGGAACGGTAAGCAGTACAGGCACAGTTCATCTTCCTTTCGAGATCTAGAGTCGATCCTGCAGAACGGGGATCGGGTCAAAAAAGCCCGAATTGCTTCAGACTCTTTAGGGTTTCCTTTCTGCGGGGAAACGTCTAAAGTGTAATAAATGATGCAAAAAATGTCATAAACTCGAAGAACCGAATGACACAATTTTCGCAATAAGGAGAATTTCATGAAGAGAATGCTCAGCGGAATCAAGCCGACCGGACGTCTGACTTTAGGCAACTACATCGGCGCCATCCGCGAATTTGTTAAGTATCAGGATGAATACGAAATGTTCATTTTCATCGCTAACCAGCACGCACTGACCATCCCGATTAAGGCGGCGGAACTGCGCCGCAACACGAAGGATCTGATCGCCATTTACCTGGCGGCCGGTCTCGATCCCAAAAAGGTTACCCTCTTTTTGCAGAGTGATGTTCCCGCCCACGCCCAGCTTGGCTGGATCATGACGTGCCTGTCCGGTTATGGCGAACTGCAGCGGATGACACAGTTCAAGGATAAAATGGCCAAGCAGGAAACTGGCATTACCGCAGGTCTGTTTACGTACCCGTCTTTAATGGCAGCCGATATTCTGCTTTACGATCCGGAATACGTACCGGTAGGTCAGGATCAGCAGCAGCATGTGGAACTGACCCGCGACCTGGCGGAACGCTTCAACAAGCGCTATTCGGATACATTCACCATTCCAGAACCGCTCGTAACGAAAGTCGGTGCCAAAATTTACGACCTGCAAAACCCGACGAAGAAAATGTCCAAGTCCGAATCTTCGCCAAAAGGCGTAATCGACCTGCTCGACGATCCGAAATCCGCCCGCAACAAAATCAAGGGCGCCGTTACCGATTCCTTAGGCCATGTCGCCTTTGATCCGGAAAACCAGCCCGGCGTCTCCAACCTGCTGACCATTCTTTCCGCGCTCAGCGGCGAATCTATCGATTCCATTGTCGCCCGCTACGAAGGCAAGGGCTACGGCGATCTGAAAGAAGAAACCGGCCAGGCCGTTCATGACTTTCTGACCGCTCTGCAGGCCAAATACAAGGAAATTCTTGCCGAAGGCAAAGTGGATGCCATTCTCAAGGAAGGGGCAGAACGCGCCAGCAGAATCGCCAACAAGAAAATTTCCAAAGTGTACCGCAAAGTCGGTCTGAGTCTTTAATTCGACTTTAGAAAAAACTTCTTAAGACCTGATTTCTAATCCAAAATAAAGGCCTCACGTCTCCTTTTGAAAGAGACGTGAGGCCTTTTGTGCTCTATTTGCGATAGGTAGGGTGCAGACCAAGTTTTTGACACCCAGATAAATCCCATCTGCATCCTTTGTTCAGACGGTCGGCATCATTTTCAAACCGGCTCTTTAGTCTACGCCAGGCTGTTCTTCGCAAACCCGATCTGGATTACTGGGCGATCGCCAGCAGGCTCTGGGTAATGTGCAGATAGGCTTCGGTCCAGTATTTGGTTTCTGCGGCGCTCCATCCATCGCTTCCCGATTCAAATCCGTCGAGCTTGTCATCCATGTCGGCGACTTTCGTCGTCCAGTTCGCCATTTCCAGAAGCAGTCCCATATCGCCCGGATTTTGCATGTAGCGTTTCATGAAGTCGACATACTCGTCATAAAACTTCACATAAGCGTCGACCGCTTCCTTAAACTCCGGACGAATGCCGTCGGAAGCCGGCTGTTGGGCAGGTTCCTCTTTAGCGGGAGCGGGCTGAGGAGCCGGTTCCGGTTTTTTTTCAGCGACCGGCGTTTCTTCAACCGGCTTTTCCGATGGCGCAGCTTCCTTTTTGCTTTCGCTTGCGATCGATGAAATCGCAGAAGATTCTGTAATGCTTGTTTTTGCTGCTTTTTTACTGGAAGATCCGCACGCTCCAAGGACCATACTGGTGGCGAGTGCTGCCATCAGCAGCGCATTTCGTTTTTTCATATGTGTTCCCTTTCTTTTTCGATCTTTTTCGTTTCTGATCTTTTTTTCTATGAATGGATGGGCCAACGATTTTCAAAACTGTTCGGCTTCTTCACTGGATCCATTTTCAAAATCTCTGCATTTTCATTCCGACTTTTTCTGCTTCCGTATCTCGTTTTTTCCTTTTCTGCTCGGATGAATGCTCCAGCGCAGACTGGCATCACCCGGGCGTATGGAGTAAACGGCCTAATCGGCCGGGAACTGGATCCAAAATTTGCCTGTAAGAAAAACGAACCGGCGAATCGTTCGAAATCGCCGGTTCGTACTCTGGACTGGATCTGTATTCCGTAAGTTTTTCTGTACTGCGCTTACTCCTCCGCGCTCTGGATCGGCTTCATCTTCAGCCAGAGTTCGAGCTCCCGGCCTGCCTGACCGAGATCTTTCATACGCTGACTGCTTTCCTTTAGAAACTCCGCTTCTTCCGCGGTGATCGACTTGGCGGCTCCGAGCTGCAGCAGGCGCTGACGGTCGCCTTCGAGCTGGGTATACGCAAGTTCGGCATGAACGATGATCTGAGCCAGTGAATAAAGTTCCACCGCTTTGTCATATTTCTGGCCAATAGCGCAATGCATGGCGCAATGGCAGCTGGAGAGCGTGTAATCGCCGTACGCTTCCTCCATGGCCAGAACATCGTGCGGATCGATCGCCGATTTGTTTCGTTCCATTTTTTCAAGCTGATTTTCGGAGAGATAGACGATTTTTTCTGACGCTTGCTTCCGGGTAAGCCCGGCCTTTTCGCGCGATTTCTGGTAAATGCTTTTCTGACTACGCAAAGATTTTCTTCCCATGAGCTGACTGGCGTCCCTTTGGGACGCACTCCCTTCCAGGAAGCGCATCCGCAATGGACCCGTATTCAGCTGATTCTTTTTTGAAAAGGCACATCGCCCATGGCTTCCATTAAAGGGGCCGCAAATTTTGCGAGATGCCTTTATGAGTGATCCAATGAAAAACGAACGAGTTTTCGTTCGTGCATCCTTGAACAAGTTCATCGTATCAATCTAAATTTGTTAAATATACATTCAAAACGGCGATTTCCTGATTGGTTTTCGCCTTTTTTGGCGGATTTATTTCCTGTCTCTGCTGTTCGGCTCGTTCCAAAACGCGTTAAAAGTACCCTATGTCGTACAAAAACTCAGGGGTTAAGGAAGAAAAGCTGATCACCAGCCAATCCTTTCTTGAGCGGAACGGCTTCTAAGCGCCAATGAAAAAAGGACTCCAGCCTGATCTGGCTAGAGTCCCTGAATTTCTGTTCTATTCTGGCAAAAGCGATCCCTGGGGAGGCTTTTGCATAGTTTATTCGTTGTTGAGTTCCCAGCGGCTTTGCGCTTTGACGCAGAGCGTCTTGTACGGTCTGGCCGCAAAAGCCAGATACCCGCTGACAATTTCTTCAGCCGGTTTGGCCTCGCACGCGATCAGGCCGCCGTTACCGGCACCGTCTTCGACGCGTTCAAATTCAATCTCACGACAGGATACGTTCGCTTCCCCAAGCTGTGCCCCCATCGCGGATGCCCGTTTTGACGCCATACGCAGTGCTTCGTCTTCGAGCGCCGCAAACGTCTCTTCGGTTTTATCGCAGGAAAAGGACAGAGAGATTTCGACCGGGAAGGAAGCGGCTGTGATGATTTGCCACAGGCGGCAGAGCTGTTCATGATCAAATCGCCCGCGTACTTTCAGCTTCGCCATCGCCCGTTGTTTCGGCGGATTATCCTGGGCGGCTGAATCGATATCGCATAGGCTGAATGAATTCGGATCAATGCCTGCGTTCTCCATAGAAGCCATCAGCTGATCGCTGCACTCCTGCAGACGGTGCAGACTGGCCTGCATGGAAAGCCCTTCGCACTTAATCGTGAGCGAAATTTCCATGCTGTCGCAGACCAGCGTCTTCTGCGCTTCCGTCTTCAAAACAACACTCGTCATAGATTTTCTCCTTCAGATCAAGAGGTGTGATCCTGTTTCATACATCTTAAAGGATTATGAAAACTCTTTCAATCCTTTAGGTAAAGGTGAATAAATCCATTCGTGTTATTTTTGGAAAATTTCTTTCCCTCTTTTCATGCGAAATCGGTTTTTCAAAATAGAAAGACAATATGGATGCGTATTTCCCTTACCGTTGCGGGATCCCTCTACTTCTGCGAATTTACGCGCTGCGCAACGAGTTCCTTGAAAATATCTCCGCGCTGCTCGTAGCTTTTGAACTGATCAAATGAGGAAGTCGCCGGACAGAGCAGAATGACTTCACCTTCTCTGGCATTCGCCAGTGCCGCATCGAGTGCTTCTTCCATCGTTTCCAGTACTACGGTGTTTGAGAAAATATCCGGGAACTTCGGTCCGATCTGTCCAAAGGCGTAGCACTTCGCGATCACCGGATCGTATTCCTTTAAAACGGAGTAGTCGATTCCCTTGTCCTTGCCGCCTGCAAGCAGATGAACGCCGCCTTTAAAACTGGAGAGCGCCGCGATAGCGGAATGGGTATTGGTCGCCTTGGAGTCGTTATAAATGCGAACGCCATTGAGTGTATCTACATATTCAATACGGTGTTCAACGCCTTTGAATGTCTGGATGACGTCTTCAATATCTTCCTGCTTCACGCCCATCAAATAAGCCATGGCAGCGGCCATCATCGCGTTGCCCAGGTTGAAATCGCCGACCAGTTTGAGATCGGCCGCGGTAAACAGCCGGGTGCCCTGAAGACAGACTTCCCCGTCTTTTACACAGAGATCCGCATTGGGATTCGTAAGCGAAAAATCAATCACCTGACAGGGAATGTTTCTGGCATACTGCATGATCGTTTCATCATCGATGTTACGGATGAAATAATCGTCCATCGTGCAGTTTTCGTAAATGCGGAATTTGGAAGCGTAGTACGCGTCCAGACTGTCCATGTAATCGAGATGGTCCGGCGCCAGATTGGAAACGACCGATACGTGCGGACGGAACGTATCGATGCCCAGCAGCTGGAAGTTGCTCAGTTCCAGTGCGATTTTTGCGGGTTTGTCCTTCAGTTCGAGAGCACATTCAGAAAGTGGAATACCGATGTTTCCAGCCGCACGCGCGTTCGGATCGGCCTTTTTCAGCATTTCGTAAAGAATGGTCGTAATCGTCGTCTTGCCGTCCGTTCCCGTTACCGCCGCGTATTCAAGGTTTTTTGCGATGCGATACGCAGTTTCGATTTCGGTATAGACCGGTACGCCAGCTTCGACAAAATACTTCACCAGCGGTGCTCGATACGGGATACCCGGATTTTTCACGACGAAAAGATAGTCTGTATTTTTCAGAAATTCAGGATGACCGCCGTCGTAGACGCGGATCCCCTCCTGTTCGAGTTCGTTCTTTTCAGGAACTTCCTTCATATCCGTGAGGATCACATCGTATCCGTTTTGGTTCAGTAACCGAGCGCCGGCTATGCCCGAACGGGCGGCGCCAATGACAAGGACAGGTGCTGCCATGCTTTTCTCCTTTACGCATCGGCCAGGCTTTCGTTTCGGCCGATTTTCTTCTGCTTTTCCAAAGAGACTGGTCTCTCTTTGTATTCGTTTTGCTCCAGACCGTATTGCTCATGCTGCATCTAGCTCTCGCTTTACGAGGTGAAGGCAAGCTGGCCTTTACGGTATTCAGGCAAAAATCTAAAACTTCAATATCTAAATTCGTTTAATTCGGTTTTGATTGTATCGCTTTTGTGCGCCATACGCGAAACTCTAAAGCTTTTCGCCGAGTTTCAAAAGAATCAATCCGACCAGATTCGGCGATATATAGAGGCGTTTCGCTGTTTCGCTGGTTAGAGATTTGAATGGCATGAAAAAGGCCTGATTCCTTTTCGAACCAGGCAAATGAATCAACGGGAATTAATGAAGAATAGCCAGCAGGATGGAAAGCGCGCCGGCGACCATGCCGCAGCCCCAGAACACGTAGCAGACTTTCATCTCACTCCAGCCCTTCTTTTCAAAATGATGGTGAAGCGGCGCCATCAGGAAGATGCGCTTTCTGGTCTTTTTATAATAGGTGACCTGAATGATATCCGAGAGCGCTTCCGCAATGAAGACGATACCTGCAATCAGCAAATACAATTCCGTCTGGGTAACCATAGCCGCTGCGGCAAGCAGACCGCCAAGAGCCAGGGAGCCCGTGTCGCCCATGAACACTTTGGCCGGATGAATATTGAAAAACAGATAGCCGATCAGGGCGCAGATGACCAGAAACAGAATCAGAGCGGTATTCAGATCGTTCATCCACACCGCAAAGCAGAGAAACGGAATGAAAGCAGCAATGCAAAGGCCTGCGCAAAGGCCGTCTACGCCATCCGACAGGTTGACTGCGTTGGTCGTGCCGGTAAACATGAAAAAAGCGATGATCACAAACAGCCAGGTGGGAAGAACCGCAAAGGACAGGTTGTGCAAATAGAAGGCCGGCTCATTGTACATAAGATAGAGCGCGATCAGAACGAGCGCGAGAATCGACTGCAGACCAAACTTCAGTTTTGGTTTTAAACCGATGTTGGAGTGCTGAACGACGATCAGATAATCATCCGCAAAACCGATCAGACCATAGCCGACATACGCCAGCAGAACAATGGCTGTGTTGATCGTCCAGCCAAACGGCCGGAAGAAAGCGTAATACACAAGGTAGACGAGAACAGGAATGAGAACAAAGGCGATTCCGCCCATCGTCGGGGTTCCCGATTTGGCTTTATGACTTTCCAGTCCTTCCTCTCGCTCCGTCTGGCCGTATTTGAGCTTGCGTAAATAGCGAATCAGCGCCGGCATGCACGCCAGCATCAGACAAAGCACCGCAATTCCAGACAGGATGACCATCGTCAGAAGCCCCGGAGTACTGGGCAACCCGTTAAACATAGATAACATGAAATTTCGCCTCTCTTATTTGTATAAGGGTATCGACCTCGATCTGTGTTTCTTCTTCCGGCAGCGCAAATCCATTTCCAAAGGGATGCGTTGATCGTTTAGGACACCCGTTCAGAATTACGGCACAAAAAGCCGTTTTTCTATGCGAAAGAAAAAAGATAGAGGATACAGCGGGTCGAAATCCCGTTTCAATTCCATTTTCAATACCGATCGAGGCTGTTCACATACGCCGGACTGCCGGATTCTGATCGCAAAAAACACCAGAAAAGCAGCCGGGAAAAATAGATGAGCAGCCTGCTTCTGCCGGATTTGCGTACCAAAAAAGGACGCAGGCGGGCAGATCGCATGAATTATACCATGATTGGGAAAACGCAGGAAAAACGGGATTTCCCTATTCTGCGTACGACTATTCCCGCTTCTTTGAAGCCATCGTTTTCTGGATCTGATCCATCAGCTGTTCGCCCTGCGAGCGGGCAAACAAGGAGCAGCAGGCTTCATAGTCTTCATCATCCCAGGCTTTTTCATCCGTTAAATACAGCTGATAGCCGTTCGTACAGGAAACAAAGTGAACACGCTTTGAATCAAAAGGCGAAATGAGCGACGAGAAGATTTCGCAGGGCAGCCCGACAAACGTCTGCGCATCCCAGCGCACAAACGTTACATTCATTTCTCGCTTGGGTACGCCGTCATAGCTTATGGCGTAAATACAGCGTGCCTGATCAGCATCCCGTTTGACGGCGGCAAGCCGTAAAGTCAGCGGATCCAGCGGGTTTCCTGCAACGCTGGCCTGTTCCAGTTCGTTCAGATGGTTCTGACTGGCTTCCAGCCGTCTTTGCGCTTCCTGTACTGGTTTTGGGCGGGCGCTTTGAAGAACATATGTTTTTTCAAAGACCTCAATGGGTTTTACAGGCTGTTCGTTCCAGCTCAAGCCCAAAACAGCGCTTGCCAGAATGGATCCCAGACGATCGGCTTCGTCAAAACTGGATGCTTTGCGGGTATAGCGCGTGGAAATATCGCCGCAGGCCCCGTTAAAGAAAAGAACCTGATCATACCCGGCTTCTTTCAGATGCTTGCGCGCGGCTCCATAAAAATCAGCCGATCCATATACATTGGAAGCGTTCAGAACCGTCGGATGACAGGCAAAGAAAACAAGCAGAGCCTTTTGCGCATCCGTCTCGATCTGAAGGGCGTAAAGCGCATCGTTACCAGGCAAACTCGGATCGGTACGATTGCTGCCAAGGCCTTTACAGAGCGAATACCCGGACTGCACGTGCAAAATGCGTCCATCTTTCATCGTATTCCAGGCATCCAGGATGGCTGCGCCTACGCTTTGTGCGACGGCTTCAATCGTCTTTTCGTCGGTCTTGCAGGCAAAATACTGCGCCTGCTTCAATATTCCGGATCGGGTTTCTAAAAGGCCGCCCATGGCGGAATGTGTATGGATCGCATGTACGATCAGCGTACGCGCCGGAAAGTTCTGGGCATCGAGCGCTGCCTGGATGGCTTCGATCAGCAGATGATCCACAGCCAGGACGTCCAGACTGGCAATCACGATCACTTCCTCCATCTGGTTTAAAACCATGATTGAAGCCATGAGCGGATCATGACTGCCTTTCGCACTTCGCGTCTTTCCATAGCCGGCCAGCGGCGTGTCGATCGGAAGCGAAAGTTCCCTATGGGCAACGCCGGCCTGAATGCATATTGTATTGCCGGATTTTTCTCTGATTCTGTCCGTGGAATCCATGGCGTTTTCATCGAGTTCGCATGAGTTTTGTGTATTGGTTTTCATACCTTTATCTTAGCCGCAAAGCGCGCAGATGAGATCGGATTTTCGGAAGAAGGCAGCTATGAGTGCGTATGGAGCGGATCGTCGAAATCTGGCGTACTTTAAAGGAAATTTGCGATCTTTCATTCTTCCCTTTTGAACTTGTTTTCAATTCCCTGTACAATGTACAGCGTTTGGTAGAAATTCCCCTGATTCAGGCCTTCTCATTGCTCGGCTTGCCGAATGGAAAAGGCCCCGCCAGATTCGTCTTTGTACTTTATTTTTGAAGACTTGAATTTGTATGGGTTGAATGTTACTATCTTTAACGACTGTTTGGACAGTCAAGACTGGAGAAGGAGGGATCAAGATGTCTAGAAAGTGTGCAATCTCTGGTAAAGGACCTATGTCCGGAAACAAACGTTCTCACTCCATGAGAGCTTCCCGCCGCAAATGGAACGTAAACCTGCAGAAAGCAACTGTCATGGTGGACGGTGAACCAAAAACAATTCGGGTTGCTGCCAGAACACTCAGAACCATGAAGAAACAGGGTACCATCTAATTCCTGCTCTTCCTGTGGACTGTAACATCCTAATCGAATACTGATTACATGCAAGAGAGGCCGCCAAGCGGTCTTTTTTTGTGCTTTGCTGACGGTTTCCGATGAAGCAATAAAAAGCAGAAAAGGCATTCCAGAGAGGAAAAATCCTCGTTGGGATGCCTCTTTTCATGGAATGCCTGTTTCATCCTTCCAAACTGCACGGAGAAAGCCAGATCGCTTGGTCCGACATTCTGTCCAGTCTGGATCAAAACGGCGTTATTTACCTTTTTGATCTTTACGATCTTTTCTGTTTTTGCGATGCAG
This sequence comes from Allobaculum fili, assembly GCF_020969955.1. Taxonomy (NCBI): domain Bacteria; kingdom Bacillati; phylum Bacillota; class Erysipelotrichia; order Erysipelotrichales; family Erysipelotrichaceae; genus Allobaculum; species Allobaculum fili. The sequence goes on from NZ_JAHDSX010000021.1 coordinate 22,056, forward strand.
TCCGAAAAGGGCGAGCAGCGCAGCAGCGGCGCTGATCACGGATGCGCCAAATGTTGGAAGAAGCGATGCGGCCGTATCTGGTGTGTTTGCCGCCTTGGAATCGTCTTTCGGATCCGTTTTGGGATCGTTCGTTTTGTCGTTTTTCGGATCTTCCGGCTGTTCTGGCTGTTCGGGGTCTGGAGCATTTTCTTCTTCCAGGCGGCTTGTGAGCAGGCAGTCTCTTCTCTCTTCAAGCCCAAAGGAAATAGAAGATCCGTCCGCAGAGCGTGTAAAGTCGATCGGTGTCCATGTGCCGTTTGAAAGAGCGAAAAGACGAAGCTCCGTGCCTTCTTTTCGCATCTCTTCAGGAAGACGCATTTGTGCAGGCACAGAACAGCCTGTCGATTTAGCGTTCTGGCCATTCGATCCAAAGGGATGTTCGAGCGCAAGAGAGAAAGCAAGTGCATGCTCCTCTGCATCTGGATTCGACAAATCCGGAACTTTCTCAGCGAGATCTGCGCTTCGATCCTGAATATGCAGCGTAATCGTCTGATCCTGTCCGTCCGCAATAGCCGCCATTTCCATCGCGCTGAGTTCTCCGCGATCAGCAAGAACATTCAAAATATCCTCATGCAGGGCAGACAGGGTGAAGGCAGGAAGCGCGGGATCGGTTTTCGTCTCCAGAAGGAGCTTTCCCTGTCCGATCTGGGCGGCTGCATCCTCCGTTCGATCGAAAGTCGGACCGTTAGCGGGAAGAACGACAAAGCTCTGCTTCAGTTCGCCGGTAAAGTTCTGCGTACCCTGAATGGTCAGGACATAGGCGCCGCCGGCGCTTTGGATATGGTCCTTTAACTCCAGCGTAACGAGATATTCTTTGCCGTCCTGCGCTGTATAGATCAGATCTTCAAGCGTCTGTTCGAGTTCCGTTCCGTTTTCTCACAGCAGATCCTTGAGAGTTGCAGAAAATTCTTCAATGGATCGCGGCTCGATGGTCAGCGTTCCCTGTTCTGCTTCCAGACGATAGTTGTCCGAAAGAGCCTCCACATTTGCGGACACCGCGTATTCTCCCGCGTTTTCGCCTTCTTCTCGCGTGAATACGATCTTCGGCTTTTCCTCTTCAAACCAGCCGCTCATTTCCGCTTCAAACTGCGGATCCTTCTCGCCAAATATCTTGCTGGTATCGTTAACGCTCAGATGTACAGCGGCGGGCTGGATTTCAAAGGCTGTGGATTTTTGCGTTTCTTCCAGAACATAGTTGGGATTGCTCAGAGCGGAAATCTGCGCTTCATAGCTGCCGGCATCGGTCTGTGCGCCCAGAACGGCGGCTTTGCAGTCATCGTTTTCGACCAGATTGCTAAGAACAGCCTGCGGATATTGCGGTTTGCCATTATAAATCAAATCGGTGTTCGGCCAGGTGACCTGCACCGTTCTTGGCGTGATGGTTAGCGTACCGGGCTGCAGGACAAACGCGTAATCGCGGTTCGTCTGATCGCTGGCTGAAGGAGACAGCACATAGTCTCCGACCGTTTCGCCGGGCGTTCGCGTCCAGACAATAGCCCCTGGCGTATCGCCTTCGATCAGTCCTTCTGCCTGGAAATCAAACTGCGGATCCGCTTCCCCATATACTTTGGATGCATCCTTCGCTTTCAGGATCGCCGGCTTTGGTGAAATGGAATACTCCATCCTTCCTTCATCCGCCAGTCTGTAGTTGGCGTTCGTCAGTCCAGTAATGCGGACTGTATATCCCGCTCCGGCATGAATGTGCTGACCGTCCACAATGGCTTCACACGTGTCCGTCTCCAGGACACCGTCAAGACGCACTTTGGGAGCCTGCGCCTTTCCGGAATAAACGAGAGGATCTGCAGACCATTGGCAACGAACGTCTTTGGGTTCAATGGTGAAAACGGCGTTTTCTTCTGCGGACAGCTCATAGTTTTCCAGGCCTTCGGGCAAATCGACATGCATCGCATACGTTCCCGCATTTTCACCGGGTTCGCGTTCAACAAGAATCACATACTCGAATTCCTGGCTAAAAAGCGGATCCGCGATGACCAGAGCCTGGTTCAGATCGGGTTCCAGATCGCCATACGTTTTTGAACGATTCTTCACCTGGATTTTCACAGGTCGTCTGGCAATGGAATAAAAACAGAAACTCTGACCGGAATCCAGTCTATAGTTCGGATTTTCGAGCGTATCAAAATAGGCCAGATAGTCCTTTCCCGCATTCTTCTCTGCACCGTTTAAATGAAGTCCCAGGGTATCTCGATCTTTCTCAATAACATTGAGGACTTCATAGTCGGGCAGCTGTTCCTGCCCGTTGTAAATCCGCTCCGCATTCGACCATTTAAAGTCCAGAACGCACCGCTCGACATGCATCTTGCCATTCATTGTCGTGATGGAATAGTCGGGGTTGGCCGCTCGATCGACTTTCACCAGAATGTCCGTCATGCCGGCATCCGGATCGGTGTTTGCGGAGACGGTTATGCCGCTCAGCGTATCGCCTTCCACCAGATCCGAAGCAGTCCAGGTCAGTTCCGGATTGGGATCTCCATACGTTTTCGTTTTATCCTCAGCGGCTACCGCAATAGATTTCGGCTTCACTTCGATTTCGACAAGAACTCTGGATGCCGAATAATCGCCGCTCGCTTCGCTTGTAAATTCCAGGACCGCCTTTCCGGCATGATGAATCGACACGCGGCCCGTTTCATCAATGGAAACCGCGCTGCTGTCACTGGGAAGAACCCGCCAGCTCGTTTTTCCTGAGGAGGTACAGTACGGATTGAGCAGATAACTGCCGTCTCCATACGTAACGGAAATCGAATCCGGCAAATACGGCCATGCCGGTTCGATATAGCCTGCCTTCATGTCGAAAGAAACGGATCCGGCCAGATAGTTTTCCGTTTCACTGACCGATACGGTAATGGCGGAGGATCCGTATTTCTGCCCGACCATGTACGTCTTTCCGGCATCGCTTTCGAGTCGGATCACTTCGGGATTGGAACTCGAATAGGTATATTCTCCGTCGCCATTACACCTGACATCGATCGGATACCGGTTGTTCAGGGCGATGTGATGACTCGAAGGCTGACTCCAGACGGGGCTGGCTTTGGTCACGGTAAAAGAATACGTAATCGGGGTATCGAGCGTATAGCAGTCGATTCCGTCTTTGAGGACGATTTCCTGTTCGTAGTCACCGGCTGGAAGCGAAGAAGAAAGCGTGACAATCTCGCCGGTTTTCTTATTGCGAATTGCGCCTTCCGCAAAATCATCGGCGCTTAAAAAGGCGACGTCATGGTCGTAAGCGATATCCAGATTCAGCGCCTGCGGCTCCTGTCCATACGACCAGCTCTGTCGGGAAGGCGTAACCAGCTGGGACACATCCCGCGGCGAGATTTTCAGTGTCTTTCTTATAGACTGGGCACGGTACGTATCGTTGCCCGCAAAGCGCATTTCGATCGTATAGTCGCCGATGCCCTGCAGGCTTAACAGACCGCGTTTCAGTTCGACTTCGTTCTGATCGTCCTGGATCCAGTAATATTGAACCGGCAGTTTATAAGGATTGACGAAACTTGAGCGAATGTCGACAGGAATAATCGTGTAGTCGCGCCAGCTGTCATAGGCATCCAGATTTGGATTTTTCAGCTCGGGATTATAGGCGAGGATCGTTCCGGATGAGCGGACATTGCACTCAAAATCGTCCAGATTCAGTCCTTCTGGATCCGCAATTTCCGCCGTCCAGGTCAGCGTATTGACGACGCCGCGCGTCGGACTGTAGTCCGGACACGAATATGTATAGTAAATGGTTACTTCCTGACCGTTGCTTTCGCGTCGGCCTTTGCCGACAGGATTCGGCGCGTAGGTGGACTTCATCAGAGCGCTGAATGTTCGGCAGTCGCTGGCAAGATGAATATCTTCCGGAACCGGAACAATGGTCAGCTTTTCTTTTCGCGTAGGCGAAAAGACTTTTGTCAGGGTTACGGTGTTTTCACTTTCTTCCATAAGCTGCCATCCTGAATTTCAAGGATGACCTGGGCTGTATAGATGCTGCTGTATCCGGCCCGGGCAGTTTCCGCAAGCTGTGTTCCGGAAAAATCCGACCAGCGAATCACGGCACTGGTCACACCCTCTACGGCTGTAAGCGAACGGCTAAACAAGGCGCCGGGCTCCGGATCCGTAAGAGAAGAAAGCAGCGTATTCAGATCGATCCGGACGGCTTCGTCCGAAACAGCAGGATAGGTCTGTGTTGGCAAGTGCAATCCCGAATCGACAGTATCAGCGCCGCTCTCCGCTTCACCGGATGGGGTTGGGGCTGGCGTACTAGGTTTTTCTGCAGGAACCGAAGCGTCTGCTTCCTGAAAAGCAACAGACTTTACCGCCGGCTGGGATGGGGCCGCTTCCGGGGTTGCAAAATCGGAATGAGCGGGAGCCGGTTCCGTGCTGGATTCGACAGGATCCTGTGCCTGTACAGGCAGAGCGGTCAGAATCAGCGAGCACGGAAGAAGGCAGGTTAAAAATCGGGCAAGACGATCACGTTTATTCATTATGTTCTCTCCTGGATCGTTCTCTATTTCAAACGATCAGTCAGAATCAGTATGCCAAGCTGCGCAATCCCAACGCACAATATCTTTTTGCTCTCTTTGCGTTTTATGATTCAATTCGTTCATTTTTATTGAAATATACAAATCATATCTTATTAATAAACAATAATTATTTTTAACGATAACTGTTATATTTTGATCGGTTTCCCGATTGTTCTGTTCTGTCGCTTCTCTCTTGCGCAAATTCCGGATTTTGGATGCTTCTTCTGGAAACCGTTTCGCGTACAGCGCTTTCTCCTCTTTCAAAAGCTGTGAAGCAGATCGATTTCACCTGATAAAAGTCACTTTTTGAGTACTTTTCCCTTCATAAATCGTGAATTTATTATCTTATCCATTTTAGTTTGTCAAATGAATCCCAGCGGTTAAAATAGAAACAAATTCAGGAGGTCTCTTATGTCCCAAAAAGTCGCTGTTATCACGGGCGGAACCCGCGGGATCGGTTTTGCGACCGTGGAAGCTTTCCTTGCGGAAGGCTATACCGTCGTCCTGTACGGATCCCGTAAGGAAACGGTCGACAAAGCTCTCGAAGAGCTAAACCATAATCCAAACGTTTCCGGCCGCTGGTCATCTCTCGTAGATGAAGACGCCATCGCGAAAGATTTCCAGGAAATCAAGGAGGAATTCGGCTCGCTGGATGTTCTCGTCAACAATGCCGGCGTTTCCGACTCCACGCCTTTCCTTTCCTATACGGAAGAAAAATTTAAGAAAATTATTGATCTGAATGTCGTCGCTCCTTACGTATGCTCCCATGCTGCTGCTCTGATCATGAAAGAGCAGGGTCACGGCGTCATTCTGACGACCTCATCCATGGTCTCCAAATACGGCCAGCCTTCCGGTGTGGCGTATCCGGTTTCCAAGTTTGCGGTAAACGGCATGACCATTTCTCTGGCGCGTGAACTCGGCAAATACAACATTCGCGTCAATGCCGTCGCTCCTGGCATCACCATGACCGACATGGTCAAGGCCCTGCCGGAAAACATGATCAATCCATTGATCAGCTCCATTCCGATTCGCCGGATCGGCGAACCCGAAGACATTGCCAAAGCGTTCGTCTTCCTTGCCAGTGATCAGGCCAGCTACATCACCGGCGCCATCCTTCCTGTTGACGGCGCGATGAATACCTGAGCTGCTGACTATCGCTAAAAAACAGTTCATTCCAGCCAGACAATACAAAACCGCCCGTCCTGCATAAACGCTGCGCAGAACGGGCGGTTTTTGTTTCAGAAAAGAAGAAAGCTCTGGCGGATTTGAGCCAGAACAGCCGATTCATTCGGACGTATAAAGCGGCGATACGGATCTGAATCTTCGTGCGACGCAAGACGTACTCAGATTCCGGGCTCGCCGACTTTTGGCGAATAGACTTTTCGCTCGACGATCGGCGAATGTTCCTTGGAATATTCGCTTTCCAGATAGTCGTAATACGTTCCCGGCGTAACGATTCCGCGCATTGAAAGAACATCGGAACCGATCCGTCCTAGAATGACATCCGCAAACTGAACACAGTTTTCGCCGGCGACCCAGTACGTTTTGAAGCAGCCGTTCTTGATCTTGAAAAACTTGGCGCCGGTGTGGAAATGAAGCCGGGACGGATAGTTATCTTCCAGACCTTCCAGCTGACGGCTTCCTCGCCGTTCGATCGGCGAATACCAGCGATAGGAGCGCTTTTTGAGATCTTCGAGTTCCCGCTCGATCAGTTCGTCTTCTTCAGGCGTTGTCTCAATCGAATATTCGAAAATCGTATTGTTTTCATGCGTGATGATGTTGGGGAGATACAGTTCAAACGGAACGGTAAAATAAACGCCATCTCCCAGCATGGAAAAGAAGCGTTCGCTTTCCTTGTCGTAGTTGCCGTAGGAATACACGATGCCTTTCCAGGAAAAGCTGAAATGGCCGACTTTCTGCAGGCCTTCCGGTCCGATGTGGACCATGGCTTTCAGTTTGACTGGGCCCTCTTTTTTGGCCGGCTGCACGGGATCGGATTTTCCGCTCTGAAGACGGGTGTTGATCTGACGCAAGGCGAAATCCGGCATAATGGCGGCTAAAACGGTCGGCAATGAAAGGTGAAGCCGTCGCTTCCACTGGTATGTGGCGCTGGTGCGGTCATACAGGTCGATCGCGAAGCGTACAGAAAGCAGGCAGAAATAGACGCCGAAAACTCGAATGAGATCCTGCGTGGAAAACAGGCGGGTAAAGATCAGCGAGAAGCCCAGAATCGCATACGCGATCGTAAACAGAATCATGGAAAAGCGCACGCGGGAACCGTTGGCCCGATTGATGAACGTCTGAATGAGCAGGCAGACGCTGATGCCGACGCAGTAAAAGCCAAAGACGAGCTGCATGATTTTTTCCGGGCGAAGATCACCAAACATCATCAGTACGCCAAAGACCAGAGCCAGCAGTCCGTACACAATTTTGGCTCGTCCCGCTCGACCGCTGATCAGAAAAAGAACGATATTGAACAGACCGTACACGATCAGCGTAACGATCGAAATGTTCAGCACCGCTTCATACAGAAAAGCCGGCATGAACAGGCAGAGAATACCGATGACCAAAAGGCCAAGAGCGAGCAGCCACCCGCCGACCTGCGATCCTTTTTCGATTTCCGACGGATTGGGACGGCGCAGATGCTTACGGTTTTCTTGACTGGACACAGAGAACCCGTCCTTTCTCGACGATCGCAAGCGCCGAATCCTGATGGCTGATGGAGTTGGAGCACGTATAAAATTCGGTCTGGTCAATCGCCCTGTGCGAAAGCGGATAGTCAAAACCGTCGAGTGTGATTACCGAAGGTTCCATCGCAAAAAAGGAAATGTGCGGATAGGCTGCATCGATCGTATATTCCCCAGGCAAAAGTACAGAGACTTTATGCCAGGCATCCATAGAGATCGCCTGCGGAACTTTCCAGCACATGCAGCGCAGATTGGCGATCGTATGATCGAGCCTTCCTTCCAGTCCGCCGTACAAAATGATTGTCGTATAGCCCATTTCTGCGGCTTTTAATAACGCGATTTCCGAATCGGTTTCGTTTTTTGCGACCGGATAGCGCAGGAAAGGAAACGTATAGCCTTCTGTATTTGCGGCTTTTTGGGTCCTGGCATCCGTCAGATCTTCTTCACTGTCAAAATCCCCGATCGCAAACAGCGGCGTGATGCCTTTTTCGACGAGGATGTGATAGCCGGAATCGATGCCGATCCAGTCGCAGTTCTGAAAATCCGGAAGTATGCGCACAAGCGGCGTCACCAGAATGGCTGTGTCGTGTTTTCTTAACACAGGGATTCAACCGCGCTTTCGATATCGTTTTTGAAAACGTAGCTTCCGGCAACGAGCGTATCTACGCCGGCCGCTTTGGCTTCTTTAGCAGTTTCGGCATTGATTCCGCCGTCAATTTCAATACGGCAGGCCGGGTTGAGTTCTTTTCTCGCTTTGTCAAAGGCGCGGACTTTTTCCAGCACATCCGGAATAAAGCTCTGGCCTCCATAACCTGGATAAACGGACATGATCAGAACGAGATCCGCCTCTTTGACCAGGTTCAGGAAAGGGGCGGGATCGGTATCCGGCTTGAGCGAAAAGCCGGCCTGGATGCCCATATCGTGGATTTCTTTGAGCAGAGCCGACACTTTTTTCGGATCGTTATCGAGTGCTTCGACATGGAAAACGATCAGATCCGCCCCGGCGTCCTTAAAGACGCGGGCAAAATACGCGGGATCGCTGACCATCAGATGGACATCAAGAAAGAGATCCGTCGATTTGCGAAACTGCTTGAGAATATCCGGACCAAAGGAGAGATTCGGTACGAAATGTCCGTCCATGACATCGTAATGAATCCATTTTGCCCTGGAGCGTTCGAGCGCGCGAACCTGCTCCAGCATTTTTGTGTAGTCCATCGAAAGAACCGATGGAGCGATAATTAACTCAGCCATTTTTCTTACTTCCTTATCTAATCTGTCCGACAAAACCGATGCCGGGCTGTTCATACAGCCTTTTATCATTAATTTTGTCCTTTACTCTGTCCCCTGTGAACAGCTGGCCAGATTCCCTTTTCCGGCTTTTGTAAGACAAAGCACAGAATCCGGCACCATTAGATTAACAAAAAACGATTCAATCGCCACATGGAGCGATTTTTCCCATCCAAAAGTGAGCACGGCCTGCTCGTTTTCTAGCCAGACTGATCGTTCTGTCCATGTGCAATTCTTCCTGCATACGCGGCGGATCTGTCCATATGCGTGGAGTTTTGCAGGGGCAGACTCGAACCTGTAGAAGTGTTTCGATGAAAAGGATCGGATACCGCATAGACAGAAATAAAGCTGGCATTTTCCCTTTTCAGGAAGTCTGCCAGCTTTTGTTTTCTCTGGTGCAGCCGGAGGCAGCTGTTCCATGCGTTTTGGCCAGAGAATCAGTACTGCTTTCGGTTTTTGAATTCTTTCATGATCAGCGCGTAATCTTCATACAGCGTCGGATTGATGTTTCCGTTTTTGACATTTTCCTTAATGATGCAGTCCGGTTCATCCACATGAATGCAGTCCGCAAAGCGGCAGCCTTCTTCCAGATACGGCGCAAAGTCGATCAGACGGCTGGCCAGCGAGGAAACATCCATGCGCGTGAAGTCGAGCGAAGAAAAGCCCGGCGTATCCGCGACGAGGCCGCCGGCAACCGGATGCAGTTCGCAATGGCGGGTCGTATGCTTGCCGCGTCCGAGCGCCTTGGAAATTTCCTGCGTCTGCAGATGGAACGTGGGATCCAGACGGTTTAACAGCGAGCTTTTTCCCGCACCCGACTGGCCGCACAGCACACTGATCCGGCCTTTGAGCAGTTCCTTGAGTTCTTCATCATCGCTGCCCGGATTGGAGACGAACACGCGATAGCCGGCTTTTCGATACCATTCGAGTTCCTGATCGATTTTTTCCTTTTCCTGCGGAGTTAAAAGATCGGACTTGGTAATGCAGATGACCGGTTCGATATCGCAGAGGACAACGAGAAAAATGAGGCGGTTGAGCAGTCTGGACGAAAAATCGGGATCTTTCAGACTCGTGACAATCAGCGCCTGATCGACGTTGCAAACCGCCGGGCGAAGCAGACGGTTGCGTCTAGGCAAAATGGAGTCAATACGCTCGGATCCTTCGATCGTTTCGTAATTTACGATATCGCCGGCCAGCGGCTTTTCGCCTTTGCGCATGCGGCCGCGCGGTGTGGCGACAACCGCTTCCTCGGGCGAGTAAATCGTGTACTGATTGGAAATGACTTTAATAATTCTTCCCTGTTTCATAGGCCTCGTTAGTGATACAGCGTAATGACGCTGTTGCTTCCTTCCTGGGTATAGGTAGAACCGATCGGCGGATCCACATTTTTGACGACAGAGGATCCGTAGACATTTTTCAGAATGACCGCAATGCCCAGTTCGTTGAGCTCATCCTTGATTTCGTTGACATCCCGGCCGATCCAGTCGGAGCGGATGACAACCGATGGATACGTCGATACGGTAAAGCGAATGGGATCCGTTCCCTGCGGATCGATACGCTCGCCCGCGCCAAAGCCGGACTGTGAAAGAATGATGCCCGGATTGGTCTGGGCTGCAGGAACTTCTTCGACTTCGATCGGAATCGTCACGCCATCCTGCGCGAACATCGCCTTGACGTCGTCCAGATACAGACCCGTGTAATCCGAAATCAGATACGTCGGTCCCTTGACTACGCTGAGTGTTAAATGATCGCGTTCGCGAATGTAGCAGCCAGCCGGAAGGCTTGTCGACTGCGCTGTTCCTTTTTCGTAGCTGTCGCTGACGACTTCTTCGATCGTAATCATCGAGTCGCTGATCCCTTTCTCATGCAGAAGGGCGATGGCTTCCTCGTAGGACAGACCCGAAATATTGGGAATCTGGTGCCAGCCAAACCATCCGTCCACCGGCATAACGCCAACGGCCATCAAGATGACCACAATGAGCGCAATCGTCCCGACCAGGCCTAGAACGCCCAGTCCGGCTTTTCGGAGCATCTGTTTTCGTTTCTTCTTACGGACCGGTTTGCGCACCGATTTAGAAGAGACTGACGATGCCAAAGAGGAACGGCCGGTTTTCGGTGTCATTTCGACACGCTCGCCTTTTGCCGGCGCCGCTTTGGATGAACCGCCTGGAAGCAGTGCTTTGGGCAGTTCGAGCGACTTCGTCTTTAATACGAGCGGCGCGACGTTTCGCATTTTCGGATCATAACAGTGATCGAGGGCGTAAAGAAACTCTTCTGCACTCTGAAACCGTTCGTCCGGGGATTTGGCCGTCGCCTTGATCACGATGTTTTCAATAGCCTGCGTAACGGTTGGATTGTACGGCTGAATCGGCGGAAGCGGATCCTGCAGATGCTTGAGGGCAATTTCTGGGGAGGATGTTCCGGTAAAGGGGACGCTTCCGCAGAGCAGTTCAAAAAAGACGATGCCTAACGAATACAGATCGACACGCTTGTCGGCATCTTTGCCGGCCGCGCTTTCGGGAGCAATATAATGCGCCGAACCCATAACCGCGTTTTGCGAAGAGAGCGTATCCTTGGAATCCGCCGAAATGGCAATGCCAAAGTCGGAAATTTTCAGTTCGCCGTCCCGGCTGACCAGAATGTTCTGCGGTTTGATATCCCGGTGAATGATATTGCGCTGATGCGCCTGCGCAATCGCGCTCAGCAGCTTTTTCATAATGGAAATCGCCCGTCTGGCCGGCATGGCTCCGGACGAAGCGATGACTTCCTTTAACGTGGAACCCTGAATGTACTCCATGACAATATAATGAAGATCGCCGCTTTCGCCAACGTCATAAATTTCCACCACATTGAGATGATCGAGACGTCTGGCGGCATAGGCTTCGCGAATAAAGCGCAGCAGCGTCTGCGAATCTTCAGCCAGTTCCGGACGAAGAACTTTCACTGCCACTTCCCGGCCGAGCACTTCGTCGTACGCCAGGTAAACCAGCGCCATGCCGCCTTCGCCGATCAGACGAATGATCCGGTAGCGGTTTGCGATTTTATCCTGCATAGCGCCCCCCCGGTCCGGTCACAATCACCGTACAGTTGTCCGATCCGCCGGCTTCATCCGCAAAACCGATCAGAAGCTTCGCCTTCTGCTCCAGAGAAAGCGGCGATTCCATCGTGCGCAAAATTTTGGCTTCCGGAACGTATCCGTGCAGTCCGTCGGTACAAAGAAGAAGGGCCGCGTAATCGGAAGCGATTTTGTTTACGTCCAGACGGAACGTGCGCCATACGCCAAGAGCATTTGTCAGCGCGCTTCGCTTTTCGTGCTCCATCGCTTCCTGCTGCGTGATCTTATGCTCGTTGATCAGACGCTGCACATAGGAATGGTCTTCACTCATCTGAATCAGGCCGTCGTCATACAGCGCATAGATGCGCGAATCGCCCGCGTTAAAAATATACGTGCCCTGAGAGCAGAGAATGGCGCCGCACGCCGTGGTTCCCATGCCCCGGTTTTTGCGGCTCCACATGGACTTGGAATAAATCGAGTCATTGGCTTTGGTCATCGTCTTATGAATCCAGTCATTGACCTGATAGTCCTTTTCAAAAAGCGGGGCGCTTTTAAACTGCTCTTTTGCGATCTGGCAGGCCATGGCGCTGGCCACTTCGCCGCTGACCGCGCCGCCGATGCCGTCGCAGACCATCAGCAGCAAAGCCCCGTGCCGGTTGCGGGCGATGAGAAAACTGTCTTCGTTCAGATCTCTGGATTTGCCAATATCGGTCAGTCCATATACTTCAGTCATGGCCTCATTCCTTTCTTAAAACGTACTGTGAATACTTTCCTGGTTTTTGATTTTCTTTTTTGCAGACAGGCTCAATTTGCAAATCCGCCGGCCTGTCTGTTTGGCTTGCAGCTGTCCTGACCTGGTGCCGGTTTCTGGAGAGGATCGTCTTCGCAATCCAATATTGCAGCAGCGCACAAATTCACACCTTTGCAAGGTAAAGGGAAAACCTGAATAATTTAAAGATTGTAAATCAGCGCCATGAACTCGAGCGGTTTGTCGCTGTTGTTTTCAATCGAATGAAAATGGTTGTCTTTAATCGAGCAGATGTCGCCGGCATGAACGAGCGTTCTGGACTGATCATTATCGATGAACGTGCCTTCTCCGCTCAAAATATAGTAGGGCTCGGTTTCCCCAGCGTGCTGGTGCCAGCCGATGGAGCAGCCCGGATCCAGAACGACGCGGGCATACAGCCGTCCGGCTTTTTTGAGATCTTCTTTTGTCTGAATATGGAAAACTTTTGCGACGCCTTTTCCGCCGCCAAGATTCGATACATAATCGCAGGTTTCGTGACGAATCATACGCCCCTCCTTGAATTCTTCTCTGATCGGCTGAAAGCCGATTTGAACACGATTTGTTCAGCCGTTTTTTCAGGATTTCAAAACGGCCTGCAGGTTCAGTGTATCATTCCCTGGCGCCGGCGTCTGAGCCGGTCCGGATTTCCAGCAGGAAATGCAGACGGATCCTGCAGACCGCCAGGAAAACATCGATAATTTTTTCGATTAGCAAGGTTAACAATTTAACATTTGAGTTTGATTTTTTGACTTTCTAAACTGAAGCTATGGAAAAAATTCGACTGGCGGATATTGCAGAATCTCTCGGGCTTTCTGTAGCGGCCGTCTCCTATGTACTCAATGGAAAAGAAGGAAAAGTCTCGGCCAGAACCCGTGCGCGCGTTCTGGAGATGGTCAAAAAAAGCGGTTACCTTCCGGAACGTGCGGAAGTTCTGCTCGGACGCAATCCTTCAAAAATGATCGGACTGATCGTTCACGATCATCCCGAATACGAAGGGGCTCCCCTTGAGAACCCGTATTATGCCCGGTTTATTTCCTTTCTTCAAAAAGAAGTCGTCAAAGCCGGCTGCGATCTTCTGATCAAAACCGCCAAAGGCTGGAAGGAAGCGGCGGAATTCGCCTCGATGTGGAATATGCAAGGCCTGATTGTCGCCGGCTTCTGCGATGGCGATTACCGCTCTTTGCAGGATATGCTTCACATTCCGATGACCGCCATGGACGTCTCTTCTCCTGCGCCGGGAATTTCTTCGGTCTGCGCCGATGATTTTAAAGGGGGCGTTCTGGCGGGCGAGTATTTAAAAGCGATGGGTCATTCGCACGTGCTCGTTTTGACAACCAATCTGGAATGCAACGACAAAAACCGAATCGACGGTCTGCGAAGCACCGGAATCGACACAGAAATTCTGATGATTCCCCCAACGCACAACGCGCGAAACGAACTTTTGCGAAACTATGACTTTTCCCGCACCAGAGCAGTCTTTTGCGTCAGCGACCGGCAGGCTTTAGAACTCTCTTCCCTTTTGTATCAGCGAAACCTCCGTGTCCCGCAGGACGTGTCGATTCTTGGGTTTGACGGAATCGATGCGGGTGCGTATGCGTGTCCGCCGCTGACGACCGTTGCGCAGGATCTGGAACAGAAAGCGCATCTGGCCGTTGCAGCTCTGGACGAAAATCCTTCCCGTAAAGTGAGCGACGTCTTTCTTTGCGAACGAAAAAGTGTGGCGTATGCGTAAGGACTTTTTCAGAACCGTTTTGAAAATCGCGGTTCCCGCGGCTTTGCAGTCGATGGCGGTCAGCTGCTTTTCCATCGCCGATCAGATCATGATCGGCCAGTCCGGAGAGACCGTCATTGCAGGTGTCGGATTCGGCGCCAAATTCGTGTCGCTGGCCCTTGCGATCCTGTCCGGAGCTGCCGCTGGAGCCGGTATTCTCTGCGCGCAGTACGAAGGGCAGAATAACCGACAGGCCATGATAGAAAGCTTCTCACAGATTTTTCTGTTTTCCATGGCGATCAGCGCGCTTTTCATTTTGCTTTCGCTGACGGCTTCCGTCCCCGTCATGGGCTTGTACAGTCCAGATCCAGATGCAGTGGCAGCCGCTTCGCGCTATTTGACGATTTATGTGTGGACGCTCCCTTTTTCGAGCGTCACCACGCTGTATGCGGTTCTGCTTCGCTGCTGCGGCTATCCATCGCACCCGTTACATGCGTCCCTGGCAGGTATCGTCGCCAACACCGCACTCAATGCGCTGTTCATTTTTGGTCTGGGCGGACAGGAAGTCGGCGCAGCCTGGGCTTCGCTGTTCTCGCAGGCGCTGATGGCGGGACTCGCCTGGAAGATGGTTCGAAAGCATCTTCCCTGGGTACATCTTCATTTTTCAAAATCGCATCTGGGCATGATCATCCGCATCCTTCTGCCTCTGCTGATCTGCGAAGGGTTGTGGTCGCTTGGCGAAAACGTCTACGCGATGGTATATGGTCATACCTCTACCGTCCAGTCGGCGGCCATGACGATGACGATTCCTTTACAAAGCCTGCTGATGGGAATTCTTGGCGGCTTTTCGCAGGCTGCCGGCATTCTGATCGGTCAGCGACTGGGAAAAGGCCAGTACGAAAATGCCTGGAACGATTCCCTGTCGCTGATTCGCTATTCGTTTTTTGCATCCCTGCTTTTTGCGACTTTGCTCGTTCTGCTTTCCCCGCTGTATGTTTCGCTTTTTTCGGTCGACGGGAATGTACGGCAGATGACTCTGCAGCTCATTGCCGCCTTTGCGCTGATGTCGATCGTCAAAGTGCAGAACATGGTTATTGCCGGCGGGATTTTACGAAGCGGCGGGCAAACGAGTATTGTCATGGCCATCGATCTGATCGGGACCTGGGGCTTTGGCGTACCGCTGGCTTTCTTTGCGCTCCATCAGGGCTTTTCCATTCTCTGGATTTATCTGATTCTTTCTTCAGAGGAAGTCGTTCGTCTTCTGATCAGTCTGGCCGTTCTTGTTTCGCGCAAATGGATGAAGACGCTGCCTGCGCAAGGTTAGCAAGAGACGCCCCTTCTGCCTGAAGCGCATCGCTATAGTCTGTGGCGGGATGCTCGACTCGCATAAATCCAAATACCAGCAGGCAAAAATCCGTCGTCTGGACCAGACCAGATCGGCGGATTTCCCTTTTTTTAAATGTATTTTTTAAGCCAGCGCGTCTTCGTCTTTTTCAGCAATCTCGTCGTAGACATTTTCCACCAGACCGCTGTCGGCTTCCTGCTGCTGTTTACGGCTCAGTTCCTGATTTTGCTTCGCAGCTTTTTCACGCTTCATTTCCTTAATGCGAAGCTGGCCGCATGCAGCATCGATATCCGAACCGTGTTCTTTACGAATCGTAACGGCAATGCCTTCCTTTTTGAGAATATCGTAAAATTTCATCGCTTCTTCGCGGGTCGTCGTCTTAAAGCCGTGTTCGTCGACGGCATTATAAGGAATCAGATTGACATAGCAGCAGTACGGACGCAGAAGACGCGCCAGTTCTCTGGCCTGTTCTGGAGAATCATTCACGCCTTTAAGAAGAATGTATTCAAACGTCAGGCGGCGATTGTTCAGGGATGTGTAGTATTCGACCGCACTCATCAGCTGGTCAAGACCAAATGCGCGGTTGACCGGCATCAGCTTCGAGCGCAGAGTGTCGTCAGGTGCATGCAGCGAAATCGCGAGATTGTACTGGTAATGACCTTCGGCGAACTTGCGGATCTTATCGACAATGCCGGATGTCGAAATGGTGATGTGACGGCTGCCGATCGCCAGTCCCCGGTCATGGTTGACGGTCTTAATAAAGTTCATGACCCGGTCGTAGTTATCAAACGGTTCACCGGTCCCCATGACGACAATGTGCGAAAGGCGTTCGCCTTTTTTATCGAGCTCTTTCTGGACGTGCATAACCTGGGCGGTCATTTCCGCACTCGTCAGATCGCGCTGCTTTTTCGTCAGACCCGACGCGCAGAAGGCACATCCCATATTGCAGCCGACCTGGCTGGAGACGCAGATCGAATTGCCGTAATCAAAAACCATCATGACACTTTCGAGCAGAGCGCCGTCTTCGGTTTTAAACAGGAATTTGGTCGTTCCGTCTTTGGATTCCTGCTTTCGAACGAGCGTCAGCGGATTAAAGTAAAAATCTTTTTTCAGCTCTTCGCGCGTTTCCTTGGACAGGTTGCTCATCGCATCAAAATCCGTAACGCGCTCTTTGTAAAGCCATGCAAAAATCTGCTGGGTACGAAACTTTTTCCAGCCCTTGGACAGACACCAGTCTTCCATCTGCGCATAGCTCATATCGTAAATACTTTTCATTTTCTGCCTCCGCTCTGAACTGTCATCCAGCAGCCACGATCGCCTTCACCAAATTTGTGCCGGGATCTGGCTGCGTATTTTTTTATTTTCTACAGGTTCTTCTGTATTTTAAAACAGATTTTTGAACTTGCCGGTTTTGGGCCTTTGTATACCTGCTCAACGTTGGGGCTATTTCGAGAGGATCTGGTTTAGTTTGAGGCAAAACACCTTTTGTTTACACCGGTCTCTTCTCTTCGCTTTGGCTGAGCGGTAAAGCGCAAAGAAAAACCAGAATGTTCTGGTTACAGACGATTCTGGTTTTCTGCATTCTGGCAGATCTCTGGAATTGAGAACGACATCCCACTTGCGCTTGCTCCACTTCTTTTCATCGCCTTTTCCCATCTCTTCAAACAAAATGGGCGTTCTGGATTTTCCATAGTGAATCCGGCATTTGGGTGCCGCGCCTGCTGGCAAAATCGCATTTTCAAACAGGGAAAGCTGCTCGATGCGAGATTCTGGATGACCATACGGAACCCTTCCGGTCTCTGGATCCATCTGCCAGAAATTCCAGGCAATTTTCGTCGCTGCATCCCGGATCGCCTTCTTTTCTTCGCCGGTTTCGATGCATCGTCTTCTTTAGTATACGGGACTATTTCAGGAACATTTTACAGCCTCGGACGGCCAGGCCTTTTCAAAAATTCAGGAAGGTCAGTCCAACCGCATGGACTGACCTTCCCGGCTTTTATTTTTTGCCAGTTTTTCTGTTCTGGCTGTTTCGTATTCAAAAGGTGTATTGTCCCTTGCCTGCAGCAACTACTGGTCGTACTGTACGGGAAAGCCCAGCGCCTGAAGCACCTTGAGCATGGGCTGCAGCTGATCGGAAACGGTATTGGAGCAGTGAAGCGTGAGCTCCTGTTTTTCATCGAGCACTTCGATGAAATTGGCTTCCGCGCGGTTGTTATGAATTACGCGCACGGTATTTCCGTTGTCCGTCCATTCGTTTTGAACGTCCATGTTTCTGGTCCGATCGAGTGTCGTATTGCTTTCAAACGTCTGTCTGGGCGAAGTCGATGGCGTAAAGAACGTCAGCCAGATCGCGCCTGGATCGTTCATTCCGTTAAAAGTCAGAATGCATTCCCGATTGCCGGTGTCCGCCATCTGCCACCTGGAGACGATATTGGTGAAGCCGTTATCGCTGAGTGCCTGATACAGCTTGCCTTCGATTTCAGACTGAAAAGCGGTCGGTTCGCTGGAAGCCGCCTCCGGCGCTGGAGTCTGATTCTCTTCATGAGACGGCGTACTGGTATTTTCGGATCCGCTGGATTTTGAGGAATCCTCATTTTCCGAGTCATGACTGGCGCCCTGACTTGTCTCATGCATGGAAGACGCGCTGGAAGCGGTACGGCTTTCGGCGCTGGAGGAAATCGAAGTCGATGGGTTCGAACGGCTTGAAGCGCTGTCCTCTTTTGGTGCGCTGCATCCGGCAAGCAAAAGCGCACAGGCAAGAATGGTCATCGTTTGTCGTTTCATTTCGTGCTTCCTTTCCCTGTATTCTGGCGGATCGTCCAAAGACGATCCGATTTTTTATACAGATCCAGTCAGCGCATTTCGCTTTGAAGAACACTTACTCTTCGCGCAAAGGCGACTGTCGGATCTTTGCTTTTGATCTTTGCTTCTGATCTTTGCTTTTATTGTAGAAAGAGAAGGAAAGGATGTCGTCTAATATGTCAGCAAGATTCATTTTTCTATCTAATGCAGATAATTCCATCCACAACCGGCAGCAGCGCCCGCAGGAAAAATTAATCGAGAAAGCCGTATTTTGCAAAAGAAATTTTGGCTCTATGAAAATATTTGTGGGATCCTCCGAGCCAATGTCTTCATATAGAAAATAAAAAGGATCTTCCGTAAGCTGGAAGAGTCGATCAAGACTACCAGATACAGGAGATCCCGTATGTACTCTACTAACTCTTCAGCTGCTTTTCAAGTTTCCAATGAATCGAATAACGGTCTGCTTTTCATTCCCTCATCGCTGCCGGGCTTTAC
>NZ_JAHDSX010000022.1:0-39173 GCF_020969955.1 Allobaculum fili
AGTTCTACAAATACGTAACAACCGGCCGATATCCTCTTTCAGAATGAATGGGATTTAAGGGGGCGCGCAGAATTTTTCTTCCACTCGGTCCCTGCGGGACCGTCCTTGACAGCGGGGCCCTTGCCCCCTGGACCCACAAAAGCCGCCTTCAGCAGAAAAGTGAATGGTTCACCATTCAGCTGAAGGCTCAGCAGTGTACCAGGGGGCAACCCTCTGTAAAGGAGCGCTTCAGAAAAACTCTGAGCGCATCGCTTCATCGGATTTGTTCACAAATCCTGCTCAAACAACAGACAAACAGATAACAGGGATAACGTGTCCGAACAAAGGGTTCTCTCTAATTATCGTGTCCTTGACATGGGGTACACTTCAAACCGATATTCGGGAGAAAATGGCCACTTTTAAACTAACAAATACAGCTGCCACAGGGAGGTTTTGGTTTATTTGGCATATATGTACTCCCAGGTGTATCCACCAGATGTCGCGAGGACTCCTCGGCAGCATTTTCTGATGCCTTCACGGGAACAACCCGTCTTCCGGGAAACCTCCGTGCAGTCTTCATAGACCACTCCGGTTTCCACACATCACACTGGACGGGGAGTGCCAAGCCAGTCCGAGCGCAGTTCATTGGCGACCGGATAGGCAAAAGCGCCATCAAGGATGCTGCAGCGAACTGTTCCATCTGGTTTGATGACTTCCTGGAACTCTCCTCGTTTCGAACGCTCCGATCTGCCATCCGGTCAGCTCCAGAAAAAACGCCCAGAGGGAGAAAGTCATATTTGCGTAGCGCGCTCGGCTGCCTATCTTATCTCTGTAGAATTTATTACGCAGGATCCATGAGAAATGAATCCCCCGTTTCATGACTCAAGGGTGGCGGTTCGCTTGCGTACCGCCATGAATGAAAAAAGAGCTGTCGTATACATACAGCTCATAAAACAGGACCGTTGGAGTCTGGCCGGCATTCCGGTCGATCAGACCATGAATGATTGATTGAACGAGTGACTTCAGCAGGAGGACCGAATGATATACGCATCGACCGAACAGCCGGTAATCCGATCATCCAAAGCGGCCGGTGACGTAGTCTTTGGTTTTCTGCTGGGAGGGATGAGTAAACAGGGTTTTCGAATCGCCGAACTCGACCATTTCGCCCTGGTAGAAGAATGCGGTCTGATCGGCAATCCGCATCGCCTGCTGGAGATTGTGCGTGACCATGATGATGGTATAGCGTTCTTTCAGCCGCAGGCAGAGCTCTTCAATGCGCTCTACGGAAATCGGATCCAGCGCGCTCGTCGGCTCATCCATCAGAAGAATCTCCGGTTCAGCCGCCAGAGCGCGGGCAATGCACAGGCGCTGCTGCTGTCCGCCCGAGAGGGAGAGAGCGCTCTTTTTCAGATTGTCCTTGACCTCGTCATACAAAGAGGCCTGCTTTAGAGCGTCGACGACAATCTCTTCCAGACGGGTCCGGTTTTTGATCCCGGCTGTCCGGGGGCCGTAGGCCACGTTGTCAAAAATGCTCATATCAAACGGATTGGGTTTCTGGAAGACCATGCCCACGCGCTTGCGCAGCCGGTTGACATTGATCTTTCCGCTGATGTCTTCCTCTTCCAGAAAGATCTGTCCTTTGACCTGGCAGTGCACGATCAGATCGTTCATCCGGTTGAGACAGCGAAGAAAGGTTGACTTGCCGCAGCCGCTCGGACCGATGAGTGCGGTAATCGAGTTGCGGGGAATCTCCATGGAGACAGAATGCAGGGCCTGCTGGGGGCCATAAAAGACACTGACATCCTGCGCTTTGAGAACAATAGGACTGGACTGGTTCATGCGATCGATCCTTTCGTCATTTTCTTGCAGATGAGCATCTGCCCAAGGTTCATGATAATACACAGGACAAGCAGAACCACCGCGACAGCGGAAGCTTGCGGCATATAGAGACCTTCATTGAGCAGTTTGTACATATGAACGGAGAGCGTAGCGCCAGGGCTCATCAGATCAAAGGCCGGTTTGGCCAGCGTGCCAGCCGTATAGATCAGCGCAGCCGATTCGCCCGCAATACGTCCGGAGGCTAACAGGATACCGGAGAAGATACCGCCGGCCGCCTGAGGCAGAAGGACTTTAAAGATCGTACGCAGCTTTCCGGCACCTAAGGCATAGCTGGCTTCGCGCATCGAATCCGGCACAGCCCGCAGGGCTTCCTGGGCGGTGCGCAGAACGAGCGGCAGGACAAGAACGGCGAGCGTCAGCACGCCGGAGAGCAGCGAGAGACCAAGATGCATCCGGGTCACAAAGAGAAGCATGCCGAAAAGACCAAAGACAATCGATGGAATGCCGGCGAGTGTTTCGGCAGCCACACTGACCAGCGAAACAAATCGAGATTCTCTGGGGGCATATTCTTCCAGATAGACTGCTGCACCGATGCCGATCGGCAAAGAGACGGCCAGGGTAAGGACAGTTATTAAAACCGTATTGATAATAGCCGGCATCATCGACACATTGTCGGTGGTGTAGGTCCAGGCAAACAGCGAAGCGCTGAGATTCGGTACGCCGGTAAACAGAATGTAGATGACCATGGATGCCATGATCAGAAAGCCGGCGCCCGCGTAGAGCCAGGTCAGCGCACGGAGGATCAGACCGGAAACATCGGCTTTCCCCTCACTGAGCGGAAGCGGCTTTTTCTGTTCTTTTGCCGGAACAGACGGACGAGGGATGTCAAACTGTCCAGCCGGCAGAGCGAGGGTGCTGCTGCTCTGTGCGGTATACTCCTGGATCGATGGACTGGCCGGAAGGCGTTTGATGGTAGCCTGCACCGGCCGTTTGACGGAATGAGCAGAGCGGATAGAAGATCCGGATGATCCGGATGAGCGGGCAGACAGAGAGGACAAGGGTATATTCATGATCTGCACTCCTTTTTCTTCAGAGACATAAAGCAGAGGTTGATGCCAAGAATCAGTACAAACAGGACCGCTCCCATAGCGATCAGCGCTTCACGGTGCAGACCGCTCGCATAGGACATTTCCAGAACAATGCCGGTGGTCAGTGTCCGGACCGGACTGAGCAGACTGTCAGGCAGAACAGCCGCATTGCCGGCGACCATAATAACCGCCATCGTTTCTCCGACCGCACGGCCAATTCCCAGGACAATCGCACTCAGAATGCCTGAGGCCGCAGCCGGCAGACAGACGAAGAAGACCGTATGGTCATGGCTTGCACCTAAGGCCCGGCTGCCGTCATAGACGGCCGGATCGACTTTTTTCAGCGCGCTTTCGCTGAGTGAAACGATTGTGGGCAGGATCATCATGGCCAGAAGCACCGACGCGCACAGGATGCCTTTGCCCGATGCCGATCCGGTCCATTTCTGAATCAGAGGGACCAGGACCGTCAGGCCGAAGAAGCCGTAGACAATACTCGGAATACCGGCCAGGAGGCTGATCGCAAACCGGAACGGTTCATACAGTTTCTTCGGGCAGTAATAAGCCAGAAAGACGGCACACAGGACCCCAAGCGGTACGCCCAGGATAAGTGCTCCGGCACTCATATAGAGCGTGCCGGCGACCATACTCAGGATGCCAAACCGGTTTTCACTTGGTGCCCAGTCCGACGAGAAGAGAAAATTGACAGGGCCGATTTTCGCGATCGCCGGCAGGGCGGTTGAGAAGAGAAACCAGCAGATCAGAAAGACGCACAGAATCGAAGCCGCAGCACAGGCGGCAAAGACATACTTCATTCCGGTTTCCCGTTTTGCATTGCTCATAAAAGACTCTCCTTGTCTGCGGATTTACTTGGATTCAAGAGCACTCCAGTCCTCGATTTTGCCGGAATAGACCTCTTTGACCTGATCGGCGCTCAAGGAGTCCACCGTATTGGACGGATTGACGATCACTGCGATGCCGTCTCTGGCAATGACGATACTTTTCAGACCCTGGCTTTCTTCTTCCGGCTTGAGCTCTCGCGAGAGCATGCCAAGATCATAGACGCCTTCGGCTGTGCTCGATGCACCGGTAGTGGAATCGGTCTGCATAACCGCGATCTGTGCATCCGGATTCAGAGACTGGTACGCTTCGGCGAGTTTTTCCATAACCGGGGTAACCGAAGACGATCCGCCTACAGTCATTTCTCCCGACATGCCGGCTGCGGTGTAAACGCCATCCGCTTCAACCGGAACATAGCCGGCCTCGCTGATGACCGCCTGGCCGTCTTCGGACAGCAGGAACTTTTCAAAGTCTGCGGCAAGCGGATTGTCGCTACCCTCTTTCTGGACGACCAGGAACGGACGGCTGACCGTGTAGGTCCCGTCAATGACGGTATCGACCGAAGGAACTACGCCGTCGATCGAGACGGCTTTGACCGAATCGTTCAGGCTGCCCAGTGAGATGTAGCCGATCGCACTCGGGTTCTGCGCGACAGTAGTAAGCATGACCGCTGTCGAGTTGGTGACTTCCGCATCGGCTCGTGTCAGATCTTCGCCGTTTTCTTCCAGTTTGAACAGCTCGGTGAACGCGCCGCGTGTTCCGCTGCCGTCTTCCCTGGTCAGGACCGCAATGGCAGCCGGAGTGTTCTGGGTGCTGCTGCCGCCACTGGAAGCATTACTCCCCGTGCTGTTCGAAGAGCAAGCCGCCAGATTCAGGGCGGCAGCCGCCGCAACGGCGGTAAGAATGGATTTGAAGGTTGTTTTCATCGTTTTGCCTCTTTTCATTTCTATCTTTTCTGAAGACGGCTTCAGTATAGCAATGCCGTGTAAAGAAGCAGAAAGACGGATGTAAAGTCCTGGATAAATCGAAGCAAAGAAAAAGGCGAAGAATTCCGGAATGCGGAACGCTTCGCCTGTCGGTTGAAAATCATGATAGATAAAGCTGTTTTGAACGGCCAGGTCGACATTGATCAGCCGCAGCCGTCCTGCCGGGCAGACCGTACAGACCGCCTGAAGAACAGCAGGCAGCCTGAAAGCCTTTTTAGTTCGTCCCCGTATCGACAGTTTCTTCAGCACTCCCCTTCAAAGACCGCCCACAGACATGCAGCTTGTAAAGTTCTGATTAAAGAGAGCAGAAAACCGGTGCTGAATTTACAGGAAGGTAAAAACAGCACCCGGATTTTTCATGAATCTGCATTTATCGGATCATCAGAGCCGATGCCGATCGGATTTCCGGTTTGGGCGGATGGTACTCCTTGCAGATGAACTGGCCAGGACTCTGGACCGGTGCATTCTTCGGCTCCTCTTGCAGGGCTTTGATCGTGTAAAAAACAAAGACTGTACCCCAGACCATATCCATATAGACAGCAATAGTGCTCAAAGCAGAAAACGCGAACGCGCGGGTATATCCATACTTCACCATACTGATCAGCTCCGAAAAGGAAGATACGCTGGTGATATCAAGAGCGAAGTATTCCCTGGCCTGATTCCGCTCAATCCAGGCTCTGAAAAACTCTCTTTGCCTGGCTGGATTCAAAACAGGAAGGAGTTCACTGATGTGCTGAGATGAGAGCGGCTGCCCAGGACAGGTTGTGTTGTGGACCGACCAGCGCTCCGCCCGATAGAGCGGTCGGCCTTCTTTGCACAGGTACTGACAGCAGGTCATGATATAGGGCCATTCGACTGGAAAAACATCCTGAAGGCACTGAAGTAATCCAGATTCCTGGGCGGATGCGGATTTGTTTATAAACAGATAATTTCCAGTCTTTTTAGCCGAATATTGGGACGACTGCTCAGGGTTAGTGACGGACGTTCTGTTTTTCGAACGAGGGTGGTCAGGGACCAGTTCGCCGGTGATTTCATCGATGTGGCCAATGCAGCTCCGGTGAGAATCTGGCTTCTTCGTTTTTAACCCGAATGGACGTGTGCGCCGGCAGCGCGCTTCGCTCAGCTCTAGAAGATGAAGGGGCTCCTTCCTCCCATTACCTCACTCGCGGTCCATCGTTTTACAGAGCGATGGTCGACAAAGTGATGGTCTACAAGGAGAGTGTAAGGTTTTTTGTGTATATTCCATCAAGGCTTTTGCCTGATACAATCCGTTCAAAGCCGGACGAATCTATACAAGGAGACCTTTTATACCACGTAAAGCCAAATCTGCACCTACAGTTCAGGAACAAATTGCTTCTACCATCATTAAGGAATATCAGCCACAGTCGTTTCAGGAAGCCTCTGACATCATCAAATCGATCTTCGGCCCTGTGCTGGAACAGATGTTCCAAGCTGGATTCGCATCTGGGTTATACCAGTGGGTCACACGCCAAGAAAACGACTGAGAATCGCCGCAACGGCTATTCTGAAAAGACCGTGAAATCTTCCCAGGGCGAACTGGATCTGCGTGTTCCTCGTGATCGCCTCGGAACATTTGAGCCACAGGCTGTCCCTAAAGGCAGCAGGGATATCTCCGATATCGAGAATAAGATCCTGCGCATGTATGGGCAGGGAATGTCGCAGCGCGACATCTCCGCTATCATTCAGGACATCTATGGCTTTTCGGTCTCTGCGGATACGATCTCAAACATCACAGACCGCGTTTACCCTGTCGTCGATGAATGGCGCAATCGTCCCCTGAAGCAGTGCTATCCCTTCGTCTTTGTAGATTGCCTTTATGTGTCAGTAAAAACTGAACGTGGTGCAAAAGAACAGGCTGTATATGTCGTCTTAGGCTATGACACCGAAGGCCATAAAGACATCCTTGGCATCTGGATTGGCGAAAGCGAATCCAAACACTTCTGGATGCAGATTTTTGACGAGCTGAAGAGCCGAGGCGTAGAAGATATCTTCTTCCTGTCCATGGATGGAGTTAGAGGTCTTGAAGGCGGAGCCAAAGCTGTATTCCCGAATGTGATTGTGCAGCGGTGTATTGTCCATTTGCTTCGTAATTCATTAAAATATATTCCTGCAAAAGAAAGAGCTAGTTTCTGTAAGGACATTAAGAAAGTCTATAGCGCTCTGAACGCTAAGGAAGCAGAGGCGGCTTTCGAGGAATTCAAGGAGAAATGGAGCGGCTTTCATGGCGCTGTAAACGTCTGGGAACGAAACTTTCATCATGTGCTGCAGCTGTTTAACTACGGCAGCGCAGTCAGAAAGATAATGTATACAACCAATGCGATCGAGTCGGTCAACTCAAGCCTGCGAAAAGTAACGAAAAAGGGCTCGTTCCCAAGCGAAGATTCGGTTTATAAAGCCCTGTATCTGCGTATCGTAGAGCTTGAGAAGAAGTGGCGGGGACGGACAGTACCGAACTGGTCAATCGTCCGGAATCAGCTTCTGTGTGAAGAGGGGCTGAGCGCCAGATTGGAGAAATACTCAGCCAAGTAAGAATCAGATCGAGGAGCCGCTCATGAAATTTTCTTCCGCTTAAACCCTTTACAGCGGGTCCCCGCTCCCCCTGCACCCCCTGAAGACGTCCCCGCCGTCGAAAAAATGCCACCCTGGCAGGGACGTCACAAGTCTAGCAGGGGGCGCCCGCTATAAAGGGCCGCTTCAGAAATTTTCAAGCGCTCACCATTCAGTGAAGTGTTTTGGTTCTTCGGCACGAGCAAATGTTTCAACAACTAAAAAACGAATTTACACAAAGGATTTGACATACCCCCTGCCCTGGGGACGTCGAGGCTGCACTCCTTGAGCCGTATGAGATCATCCGGAAGACGGGAAACGGAAAAGGAAAGTAAAAAATCGGGATGGCGCAGGGGACAAACGCAGCAAAAACGCCGCAGGCAAAGGGAAATGAGAAAAAAATAGCACCATTTTCAAAAAAGGGGTGACGGAATGTAAGCGCTGTCCTATCTTGTGCTTGTAAGGTGTTATCGAAAGAGCATCACTTACGCAGGGTGTATTATCACAATTCAGATAAACAAGACCTGAAAGCTCGATTTAAAGAAACAAATCCGTATGGATGTCTCCAGGCGAGAAGTATTTTTCATCGTCTGCAAGGTTTCTTTAGACTGGTTTTCAGGTCTTTTTGTCTCCTGCCGTGATGCGCTTTCGATAGCGGAAATCCACTTTGCGTAAGTCGTGCTCGTTCGCACAGAAGCCGACAGGCAAGTGGAGATAAACATGAAAAAGAGAAAAATGAATGCAATTCGACTGGCTCTTGCGGTATCGATGGTCCCCTGAGCGATGGGTGTAAGCGCAGCGGCGGCGATGCCCGTTCTTGCACAGGGCAATGACGAGGCAGTCAGCTTCCCGGAAGTCTACTCCCGGGATCTGGTCATTCCGATGACGGATGATGCAGAAATCAGCAAAAAAGTAGACGCTCTGGTCAAAACCATGACCCGCGAAGAAAAATTCGCGTTCATGGGCAGCAACGGAACAGGCAATGAGGGAAATGCCGGTGCTCTTGTGGGCTGCCCGCGTCTGGGCGTGCCGACCATCAAAATGTACGACGGTCCGGCTGGACTGCTGTATACGGAAGATACAACCAACCCGCCGCAGGAACAGATGCTCGCCGCAACATGGAGCGAAGAAATGGCCCGCCTCTACGGTGAAGTCGTTTCCAGAGAAAATCAGGCGATCGGCGGATCCATGATGCTTTCCGCGCAGCTCGACATTCAGCGTCAGCCGCAGTTCGCCTGTACAAAAGACCAGCTTGGCGAAGATTCGACGCTGCTATCCGCTCTCGCGGACGATCTGGTCGAAGGCATGACCAGCGAAGGCGGCATCGCCGTCCTGAAACATTACGGTGCGTTTGCACAGAACGCGAACCCGGGATCCAACACGAACGTAGAAGTGGATGAACAGACGCTTCATGAAACGTATCTGGCTGGATTCGAATCCGCCGTTCGCAGCGATGCGGCTATTGGCGTGATGTCTTCCTATAACAAGTACCGCAGCGGAAACGTCTTCCAACTCAGAAAACCAGTAAGGAACGCTTCATAAAGCACCCCCGCAGATCTACGGCCAATGCAGCCGTGAATCTGCGGGGGGGTGTATGTTAGATATCTTATTCTTGCAGATCAATATCTGAGAATAAGGCGTATTCGTCCAAAAAGCTAAGCGGCTTGGCCTGGGCAAAGGCGTTCAAGAAAGGCTATTGGAGAGAAGCCTGTCTGTCTGGTTTCAGAGATTTTGAGAGATCCTTTCGGCTCTTCTGAAGTACTCTCGCGCTTCTTCAGGCAGGTTCATCTTTCTGCAGACATAACACAGATTGTTCAGGGTTATGGCCAGAATACGGAGCACAGGCGGGGCGACAAATTCATCCGCAAGCTGCTGCCGGATTTCCAAAGATCTTAGAAAGCAGGTTCGTGCTTCTTCAAACTGACTGGACGCGGAACATACGATACCGAGACTTTCCAAAGAGCAGGAGAGCTTGTATAAGCCCGCCGGCTCAGGACACTGTTCGACAAGCTGCTGTCGGATTTCGACAGATTTTAAGCAAAACGCATAGGCCTCTTCCAGCTGATTCATTTCGCTGCAAAGCCGCCCCGCCTTCCGCAAAGCGGCGGCTAGAAGGTTCAGGGGAACAGGAAATGGATATGGGTTTGCGATCTCCTGCCTGAGTTTTACCGATTTTAAGAGATACTCCAGAGAAAGATTCAATTGATTCAATTCCTCATAAAGATCTCCTAAATTTTCGAAAGCGTCAGCCAGATTGAGCTGTGTTTGGGGTATTGCATGATCGTCTGCCAGTCCTTGCCGGATTTTTACAGCGTTTAGCAAATACGCTTTCGCCTCTTCCAGCTCGTTCATTTCTTTGCACACAAGACCAAGGCTTTCGAAAGCGACGGACAGATCGTACAGTCTTGCCGGCACGGAGCCATCCTTGGCGAGCTGCTGCCGGATTTCCAGAACGTTCAGGAACTGTTCTTTGGCCAGTTCGAGCTGGTTTCGATCTTTGTAAAGGTTTCCCAGGTTTTGAAAAGCGGCAGACAGATCGCGCCGTATGTGCAGCGATGGCTGCGACTCGTCAAGCTGTTTGAGAATCTCTAAAGACTTTAAGAAAAATTTCTCTGCCGTTTCCAGATTTTTCCTGTCTTTGAAAAGACATCCGAGATTTTGAAAAGCGATGGATAGATCGCGCTGTGTCTGCGGGGTTGGGTGAAGCCTGGCAAGCTGCAGGCGAATCTTCGAAGAGTTATAGAAAAAACGGTATGCCTGATCCAGCTGATGCATATTGTTGGAAAGATACCCCAGATTATCGTAAGCGATGGACAGATCTTTCAGGATTTGCGGCGTTGGCTGTGACTCGGAAAGCTGCAGCTGGATTTTCAAAGACTGAAGGAAAAAATCGTACGCATCTTTCATCTGCCACTTGTCCATGCAAAGCCATCCCATCTTTTCCAGAGAAAGGCTTAGATTTTGCTGGAGCAGCGGCGCCGAGTGGAGCTTTACGAGATGCTGATTGATTTCCAAAGCTTCTCGCAAATACTCTTCTGCTTCTTCGAGCTGGTTGAGGTCGTGACAGAGAGACCCCATTTTGTCCAGAGAAATGGAGTAATCCCGCAGCGTTCTGCTCGTTGGCTGAGACTCGGCAAGTTCCTGTCGGATTTCAAGAGCGCTTAAGAAATATCCTTGTGCCTCTTTCAGCTGATCCGCCGCCGTGCAGACAATCCCGAGCGTATCCAGCACATCGGCTAGATTTTGCAATGTGCGCAAGGAGGACTGAGCTGCGACAAGACGCTGTTCGATTTCTAGAGCGGTTAAAACATCCTCTTTCGCTTCTTCCAGGCGGTTCTGTTTAAACAGAACCCTGCCAAGACCTTTAAGCACAAAGCAATGACATTCCATATAGTAAGCGGCCTGTTTCCCCGTTAATGGATGTATTCTGGACAAATCAGCATTGCGGGAATCCAGGTCCTGACCTGTCGGAAGCTTGTCCTCGATGAACGACAGCGCTCTGGAATAGTACGTCTGCGCTTCCTCAAGCTGGAAATTTTCCTCTAGAAACGAAGCAGCGAAGGATAAGGAAATTTCGTCTTCTTTGATTTGGGCATTCTTTTTTGCCCAGTGAACGGCTTTGCTTAAATCGACGGACGTTCCGCGACCGTAGAAATAAATGGTCATCAGCTCCTGAATTGCGGGAAGATAGTTTTGTGAAGCCGCCTGCTCGATCCGATCAATCCCTTTTTCGTAATCGATTTCTACATCGATTCCCTGTGTATAGGCTAGACCGATCCTATAGAGATGGCGGGGATCTTCATCCAGAGAAGATCGCATAGCCGCACTGAGCTGGTCTTTAAGAACCGCTGAATCCATCGCATACAGGCTTGTCAATTCCGGGAAAGGTCCCTTCAGCTGTTCCAGAGAAATATCTTCCCCCTGCATTTGAACCGGAACGATCGTTTTTTTCAGTTTCCGCGCTTCTGGATACTCAATTGCCTGAACATAGTTCGGTTCCAAAACCAGGCTGGAGGTCACGGCCATGGTAAACAGGCAGCTTTTTTCCAGCGCACGATGAATATAAGCGTTAAAGTCTTCGCCAGGAGACAGAAATTCGTCATACCAGATGGCGGTGTCCGCAAACTGCGGATCCTGGTGTATGAGCTTCATCAGCTCCTGCGCCTTTTTCCGGTCCTTCTTTCTGTAGCTTAAGAAAATGTATTTAAAAAATTCGCTGCGTATTTCTTCGATTTGCTCTTTGTTCAGGAAAAATGAATCCATGAATTTTCTCAGTTTCGTTTCATAGGAGATTTCACTTGGATCCGACGAATACAGACAGAGTGCCTGAAGCGATCCGCATTTTTGATTAAAGGCGTCCGCCAGATTCTGATCGGTCAGAATCGGCAGAAACGGAATATGTCTGTCGCAGACCGTCTGAAAAACTTTGGAAAAGGCCACACAGTCCTTGAACAGAAAATTGTAAGTAATCGGGATGACGATCAGATTCATCTGGGACAGGTCGAAATCGAAGTTCTCCAGATCTTCGGGATGCTCGGGATCCGGATCATAGAAAATGATGCATTCCCCCGTCTGAAACAGATCATTGGAAAGACGATCAAAATAAAGTGCAAAATCATCGTGGTGGGCAGAGATGTAGATTTTTGGCCGATATTCGATGGCACCAGAGAAATTCTGTTCAGATTTCATAGAGCTTCCCTTTCTAGGCGGCTGTTTTCGATAACCGCTCTGGAATAGGTGCGGAGGTTGAACCGCACTTTTTCGCTTTGTCAGAACGAAGGAAGACGAGCTGCTTGCCTGAGTGTTTTTCGAGCAGTACGAGTTTAACGCCGGAAATACCATTGAACTCTATCGGTACAATACCCGTTTCGGTATAACCGTGTTTGTCGTACATGGCTTTGGGCCGTGTTCTTTTCGTTTGTATCAAGTCGAAGCTCACCACATCCATGCTCGATCGCATCCCTGGCGGTCGCTGGAGCTGGATGGGCGCCTCGAATCCATCCGGTTTTCCGCCTCTGTTCTTCTTGGGCAGTATGTATTTCTTGGTATATTTTTTCGACTGCATCGAGATCCTCTGAAACGGCTTTTCTGATGTTCATGGAGCTGCCATCGATTTCTTTTTCTGTGGGGATTATCTCTTTTGACTGTGCAGCCGATCAAGAATGGTTCAGAACGTTCTGAATTCGAAAAGAAAAGTGTTCGGTCTTAGACAAAGGGGAAGAGACGAATCTGTTTGCATTTCGATTCCCGACAAAGGATTGAAATGAATTTCGCCCCAGCTTGGCAGCCTGAGTTCGCATTGTGATCTGTGAATGCCGCTAAGAAAAAGTTTGCTCATAATTTGGAGGCCGGAGTTTATGCACAGCCAGATTGTCACGTTTTCAAAAGGGAGAAAACATATTTCCGGCTCGCTGTAAAATAGAAGCAGAATAAGCGAGAGGAAAATATATGGCTGTTAAAGATAGAGAACCAGCAGAACGGAAAGAAACGCCTGCGGAGGAGATCCGGGAAGGAATCATGGGGTTCACCAATACGGATCGGGGCAAGGCGCGGTCTTCTTTTTCGATCGAAAAGGAGATGCGGCCAGAAGGTGCTTTTGTAAGAGAGGCGTGCGTCAATGTCCCAAGATCGGATTCCGTACATCGAAACAGGATTCATGAAACCGGCAAGGACAGCTAGGAATGCCATCCTTGCGCAAACCAGAATCTGACCTTTAAGGCTGCAAAAGAGGAATTTGCACGCAGAAATGTGAAGTTCGATGCCACGCAGAGGCGGACTTTGAAGCTTACCGATCCGAACGGCCTTTTCACCAATCTCGGTCTGCTTCTTTCCGATCAGTGTGAACATACGATTCACATGGGTGTCTTTCAGGGCGTTACCAGTGCGATCGCCAGAGATCGACGCGAGTTTGGAGGATCCCTGTGCCAGCAGATGAACGATGCGTATGCATTTCTCGATTTTTGTAACCAGACGCATTCGACCTTTGAAAAGCTGCTGCGCATTGATGTACGGGATTATCCGGAAGCTGCACTTCAAGAAGCGCTTTTGAGTCTGATCGTTCACCGCGACTATACCTTCAGTCCCAGATCCTTCATTCGCATGTACGAGGATCGAATTGAATTTCTGTCTGTTGACAGTATGATGCCAGGGATTGAGCAAAAGATATTCTGAACGGCTTTTCCATCTGCCAAAATCCAAAACTCGCCGATGTTTTTGACCAGCTTCAGCTGTCTGAGGGCTGCAAAACGGGAATGGAAAAAAATCATGGAAGCGTATCAGCCGTTTGATAAAAAGCCGTCTGTGATGACGACGAAAAAACCGTTCAAGCTCATCTTGCCAAATGTGAATTTCCAATCGTGACGATACGGAAAAGACAAAATGCCGGCAGATCAATCCGGTTTAAGTGGACGTACGTTCGTGTACGGGAAGGCAAAGGATCCGATCTCTTCGTTTTTGCCGGCTCGGGAATCCGTTTAGGCGTGGCGAAAAATGAAAAAAGAAGGAAACAGAATCCCTGTATCGATTTTGCCTGTCAAAGCCGTATTCGAAGCAGAGGTTCTGTTTTTGTGCAGAGGGGAAACGGCCTTAAAAGCGGGCGCTTTGAATCAGGCGATCCAGCCCTTTCCTATCAGGAAGAGGATTTTTCGAGTTTTTTGATTCGCGTTTGGATCTGGCTAAGCTGTTTGTCGACATTTCGCGAACGAATGAAGTGCCTTTGAGCCGCATAGATCAGGCTAAGGTTTTCCAGATTCGCGGCGAGAGTCTGAAGTGAGGGAAGTGTTTCTTTGACCGCCACATTTCTCTGATCAATTTCGACGGCCTGCTCCATATACTGGCACGCGGCATCTTTGTCTTTTTTCGCCGCAGAAATTCGAGCCAGGCTGTTCAAAAAGGTCGATGCCCAGCTCAGAGTTTCGGGATTCTCGCTCTGCTTAATGCATTTTCGAGCAGTTTCGTACCCTTGTTTACAATAAGATTCGGCGGCATTGAGATGATTCTGTTTTTCGTTTAAATCCGCGAGAATTTGAATGCTGATCAAAACCGAATTACAGGTTTCGGGCGAAGAACTGGCTTCATAGCGCCGCAGATGGAGTAAAAGCGACTCCTGGTATAAATCCTGTGCCTCTTCCAGCATGTTCTGTTTCTTTCGCAGATTTCCCAGATCACTCAGAACCGCAGCCAGATAAAGCAGGGGGTGTCGGAAGGGGCAAGCTGGACAAGCGTACGAGCGGTTTCGACGGCTTTCATTCCATAATCCGACGCTTGTTTGAGCTATTCCTGATCCTCGTAATGGCTTCGAAGCTGGCTTGCAATCCGAATCAGACGCGTCAGCGACTCCGAATCTGGGAATCGATCTGCGATTTCGTTTTCTGCTTTGTACTCCAGCTCCATGGCTTTCCTCATGGACTCCACACGGTTCAGCTTGTCGTAGTAAGCGGCCAGGACGCCGAGAATCTGAGAATAAAAGTTCAGATTCTCACAGTCATTGCAAAGCTTTACAAGTTCGCCCGCCGCTGCAGCGCACACTTCGCCATAGTAGAGTGCCTGCTCAAAGTCGTGTCTGCTGGTATAAAAACGCCTCAGCTCATTGGCACTGAACGCCAGATCGTGAAGGCTGGACTGGTTTGGCTCAAGTCTGGCAGCCTGTTTTCTTGCTTCAAACGCTTTCTGACGGGCTTCGATGGTTTGTTCCATATTATTTTTTCCTCCTTGATAAATTTCGACGAGTTTATCTTGCAGACGGGCCATTGCTTTGGCACACAAAGCCTGCCGGCTGCTGGTGTCTTCAGAAAGCCTTCTACGATCGGAAGGGACATACGGTTCTGACGGATTCACTTGATGCTTTTGCCCAGCCATGCTGTCCAATAAGAAAACCAGGTCATCAAGAAGTCTCAAATCTTCCTGGAAACTTTTCTGCCCCAGGAGGCGCTCCTGAATTTTATAAGCGTTCTGAAAGTGATCAGCGGCTTTTTCGGGCTGACTGTCGCTTCGATAGAGATTGCCTGTCTGTTCTTCGAGAAGTCCCAGGAGGGACAGAAGCTCCCCTTCAGGATTTGGCATTTTGTCTTGGATGAGCTGGATTGCTTCTTTACAGCAGCGCACAGAGTAGCTTATCTCTTCACAACGGACAGGAATGGTCCCCAGCAGACTGAGAAAAAATATGGAATATTGAACAGACAGCAGGGAAGCGTCGGTACGGTTCAGTTTTCTGGCGAGCTTAAGACCTTCTTTGGCATATTCTCTTGCCTGACTGGATTTTGCTTGAATCAGACTGATATCTGCCAGTTCCCTGAGGCACTTTAGAAGCTGGCTCCAGGCTTCGGATCGGTCTTCTACCAGTTCAAGCTCACGCGCAGTCTGTGTCGCCTGCCATCCTATCTGTTCGGCTTCTTTTCCCATGCCCTGTACTTTGAAAAGTCTGGAAGTGATTAAAAGAGCATTCAGACGAGCGGTCAGTGTCCTCTGCGTTCTGGCAAGAAGGATTCCTTTCTCGCTGGCTTGCAGAGCCTCCTCGCTGCACACCTGTGCCTCCAGCCAGTCGTGATCCTGTTCAAAAAGTTCTTCCTGCAAAAGCACAACGCGGGTCAGTTGGGAGAGGGTCTCGCCGTTTTCGAGACGGCGGACAGTCTGCCAGGCTATTTGCACCGCCTGGCGTGCATAGGTTCTGGCTTCTGCTCTGCGGTTTTCATGCAGAGATACCTGAGCCATCCCCTCGAGAGCCATCATCAGATCGCTTAAAATTTCTGGCATGTCAATATCCTTTGCCATACGCGCGCAGATCTCGATGGCACGCTGGAAACATTTGGCTGCTGAAGAAGACCGATTCAGTTTCCTGTATAGATTTCCCATATGAAGCAGAGAATGGGAAAGACTCTGCAGCGCCGGTCTGGCGGGAAGGTCATAGACAAGATCGTAATTCATCTGAAGAGCGCGTTTATAGTTTGCCTCTGCCTGCTCTAGATCGTCTTTTTCCAGATCGATGTCGCCGAGCAGATTGAGCAGCGCGGCTTCAAGAGAAATCCAGTCTGTTTTCTGGCGTTCATAAGAGCGGGGCATAGCCTTCTGACCATGATGAAGTGCATTCTTTTCCCGATGAAGAATATGGAGTGCGTCAAGGATGTATTCTTTCGCCTGATCAAACTGACGGTTTTTGAAGGAAAGCTCTGCGCATTTCTGGAAGGCTTCTTCACAGGGATCAAGGGCAGCCAGCCTCTTTGTCCAGAAGATCGCCTCAGGTAAATTGCTCGGAAGACCCAGGCCTTCTTCATAGATGGCGATCAGTTTGCGTATCGCCCGCAATTCATCACGCTGGGCAGCACGCTCAATCATACGCACGCCTTTTTCATAATTGATTTCGACATCGATGCCGTTCAGATACGCCAGACCGAGGCAATAGAGGCGCTTTGCATCCAGGTCTTCGATCTTGCCCATCAGGGAAGACAGCGGCGGATAAAGCGCTGCTCGATTCATTTCATAAACGGGAGGAAGCTGAGGAAATGCGTCCTTAAGACGTTTCAAATCGAGCGGATCGCCAGAAACTAGAACAGGAAGGATTGCTTTGTTCAGGCTCTGTGCGAACGGGTATTCAATTTGCTGGACATAGTTTTTCTCGCAGACCATATGGGAAGTCATCGCCATCACAAACTGGTCGCTTTTCTCTATTCGATTTTGAATGGAGGTATTGAAATCTTCTCCGGGTGTGAGGAATTCGTCATACCAGATGGCTGTATCGACCAGTCTTTCGTTTTCATGAATAACCTGCATGAGCGCCTGCGCGTGTTTCCGATCTTTTTTTCGATAGCTAAGAAAAATGCAGTGCGAAAAAGTCTGTCGGATTTCCTGGATTTCCTGTTCTGCTGGAAACAGAGCTTCCAGATAGTTCTGCAGCTTTTTCGTATACAGAATTCCCGTGTCATTCTGGCTGTGGGGACAAAGTGCCTGAAGATTCCCGCACTTTTCATTGAACAGACTGGCAAGCGATGCATCAGTAAGAAGAGGAAGAAGAGGAATATGTTTCTTTTGTGCAGTGTGAAAAACCGTAGAGAAAGCAAGGTTTTCTTCCGTCAGGAAACGCCAGGTCGCAGGAATGACGATCAGATTCATCTGCGTCAGGTCAAAAACAAAGTTCTCTGCATCCCTGGATGGTCCGGATCCGAATCAAAGTAGATGGTGCATTTCAGCAGACGAAAAAGATCCTGCACGATTTCTTCAAAACAGGCGGGGAAGTCCGCGGGATGCGTTGTGAAATAGATTTTTGGATAGGAATGGGATGAATCTGTGACAAGAAAGTTGACTCTCGATTTCATTACGGTGCCCCCTTTAGACCTGCGCAGACAATCCTGGTTCGAATGGAAAGAAGACAATGTACGAGAAGGGGGGCCTAACTGAATTTTACGAGAGGAAATCGGAAGAAAATTTGGCTTGAGAATCCGTATAACCGGTCGATCTTTAAGTACAAATCCAGCCTTTTCAGACCGTACAGGAAGAAATGCGGAAGACAGGATGGTGCCGCCATGCAGAGAATTCCGTATCCGGGCAGCCTGTGAAAGGCTGCATGCAGAGGGGCTTATGGACTGGTGATCGCTGAGCCGGGGAATGGAAAACGGATCCGGTTCTGGAA
Organism: Allobaculum fili; assembly: GCF_020969955.1. Lineage (NCBI taxonomy): Bacteria > Bacillati > Bacillota > Erysipelotrichia > Erysipelotrichales > Erysipelotrichaceae > Allobaculum > Allobaculum fili. The sequence goes on from NZ_JAHDSX010000022.1 coordinate 17,919, forward strand.
GCAGAAGATGGTTTTCTGGAATCCTGTCTTTTTCGAATCTTTGTCTGCGGCACCCCGGCACTCCGATCCTGCTTTCCAGGCTTCTTTCTTCTGGATTCGGGGGACGAGGGCTGCCGCCGGGAAGGCGAATTGGAAAAAGGGATAAGGACAGATATAATTGAAATCAACCGCAGACCCCTGTCTGATTTATCCCTGCTTCTGCAGACGGGTAAAATAATTTCCTGTCGGAATGCGAATTTTCACTCTCCTGCTGGAAATTCGGGTGCAGGGAAAACCGGGACTTCTGCGATCAACGAATGAAGTCGCTGCCCTTACGACATGCAGAGACTGGCGAATTGAGGCGTGACGGATATGAAACCAGTAAAAATTTCTGATCTTTACAGCTTTTCCTTTTACGGATTGCTCAAAACCAAAGGCAAGAACGTTGTCTTCATGCGGGCGGTTCTTGATGAGAAAACCAATACGTATCGCAAGGATCTGATGCTGTGCAAAGGAACGAAAATCCAGCAGCTGACCAGCGGCCGGGACGTGAGCTCCTTTGTCTTTGAGGATGCGAGAACGATCTGGTTTTTCCAGAAGGAACCGGAAAGCAAAAAAAGCCGGCTGTACTCCCTGTCTTTGAAAGGCGGCGAAGCTCTGCCGCAAAGGGAATTTGATTTTCCGCTTCTTTCGCTGATCGGTTTTGCCGGAAAGAATATTCTGCTTTTTCTCGCTCAGTTTGATCTCAACGATCTCGATCCCATTAAGGGAGGCAACGTTGAGGTTTTGACCGAGTCGCCCTGGCAGGAAAACGGATCGGGCTTTACGTCCGGCAAGCGCCAGCTGATCTACGCCTATAATACGAAAACCGGCGAACTGTACGATCCAGCGGGTGAAAATCTCAAAATTTCCGCGATGACGATTTACGAGGAAAAGCTGTATTTTTCCGCAGCGCCCTGCGGCGTACTCCCCGCATTTTTCCAGGATGAGATTTTCGAATACGATCCGAAAACGCGCCTGCTTGTATCTCTGGCCAGAACGAATCTGAGCATCAGTTCGCTTAACGGCATGAAGGACCGCCTGTATTTGTTTGGAACCGACGGAAAAGCGTACGGGCTCAATGAAAACCCGGATCTTTACGCGCTCGATCTGCATACGCGCGTTCTGGAAAAAGTCATGGACTTTGACGAGAGCGTCGGCAATTCTGTCACCACGGACTGTGCAGCGCTTGGCGGCAACTGGATCTGCGAAGATCAGGACCGCCTGTTCATGAGCGCGACGATCGTCAGCCACAACAATCTGTTCTGCTTTGAAGACGGCAGTCTGCATCAGGTTCTCGAATGGCCCGGCACAATTCACGCCTTTGGCTTTTCGCAGGGAAGAACGTACTTCATCGGGGCAAAACCCGGCGGTCTGCAGGAGCTCTTCATGATGGAAGAGGGCGATGTGGTGCAGATCTCCGATTTCCAGCACGCGCTGAAGGACAAATACGTCGCAGCCGCCCGTCCGGTGTTTTATACCGGCTATGAAAGCAGCGCCCAGCTGGGCTGGGTCCTCTATCCATATGACTTTTCAGCAGATCGAAAATACCCCGCGATTCTCGATATTCACGGAGGACCTAAAGCGGTGTATGGAACGGTTTTCTTCCATGAAATGCAGGTGTGGGCATCGCGCGGCTATTTCGTCTTCTTCTGCAACCCGTTTGGAAGCGATGGTCAGGGAAACGCCTATGCCGATCTGCGCGGTAAATACGGAACGATCGATTATGAAAATCTGATGACTTTCACCGATGCGGTACTGGATGCCGTCCCGCAGATCGATCCGGCTCGTCTTGGCGTGACGGGCGGAAGCTACGGCGGTTTTATGACCAACTGGATTATCACGCATACAGACCGGTTTGCGGCAGCAGCCACGCAGCGTTCCATTGCCAGCTGGATTTCGTTCTGGTCGACCAGCGACATCGGTCCGTTCTTTACCGAAGATCAGATCGGGGCAGGTCTCGATCAGGCCGACGTGCTTTGGGATCATTCGCCGATGAAATACATCGCCGGCGCCAAAACGCCGACGCTCGTTCTTCATTCGGATGAGGATTATCGCTGCCCGCTTGAACAGGGCTATCAGATCTTCAATGGTCTGCTCCATCAGGGCGTACCGGCCCGCATGGTTGTTTTTCATCAGGAAAATCATGAACTGTCCCGCTCCGGCAAAGGGAATAACCGGATTCGCCGGCTGGAAGAAATTACCCGCTGGATGGACAGCTACTTAAAAGGAAATACTGAATATGAAGCCAAACTTTAAACGCAAGGAACGCCGTACCCCGGATCGCCGCTTATACGCGCCGGTCAGCGGACGGACGATTCCGCTGAATCTCGTTTCGGATCCGGTGTATGCGGCCAGAATGTATGGCGAAGGCATTGCGCTTGAACCGGCCGAAGACCTGATCTGTGCCCCCAGTGCGGGAACGCTGTGCCTGATTTCCAGTTCCTGCCACGCCTTCGGTCTGGAAACCGAGGCGGGGGAAAAAGTCTATGTACATGTCGGATTTGGAACGTCCGAACTGCGCGGGAAAGGCTTTGAAGTTCTCGCCAGCGAAGGGTCCAAAGTTAAATGCGGACAGCCGATTCTGCGCCTGGACCGCAAGTTTTTCGAAATGCGCGGTACGGATCTGACGACGCTGATGGTAATTCCCGCCTCTCGAATCGGAGACTATAAGATCATGGAATCCGACAGCGCCCAGGCCGGAAAGACTCCGTTGATGGAACGCAAAGCCTGAACGGGAATCACCCGCAAAATCCGCTTTTGTGTGACTTCGGCCCATTTTTACCTTCAGAAACTGACGCTTCAGCCGCTTGCGGGAAAACTGCAGCGGCTTTTTTGATGCCGCAAAGCCCGCAGGTGGCAAAAACGTAGGCAAAACACCCGGAACCCGCGTGAAAATCTGAAAGCGCATGCAAAATCTGCATTGCTTTACAGAATGCCAAAAGCTTGTATAATGAGCACGGGAACTACCAGAAAAACGGAAAAGTAAGGCATTTTTCAGCTTTATTTGATCTGCGCGTTCCAATGACGAGCACACTTTGCAGGGAAGGGGTCCAGTCAGCGCCTTCCCCTTTATCGTCTATTCAGGCCTCTGGAAAAAGACAGTCCGTTTCGCATCTGTCCTGAGCCGTTCCAGAGGAAATAACGGAAGATTTTGGCCGAGTTTTCACCCAGAAAGGGCGGACGTCAAAGCGTGAAAAACGAATTCTGATTCCGCCTGTGCCAAAATCGGATTAGAAAATCTATGGTACTGGGGACTTCATTCAAGACCCCGCCTTATGCTCTGCCCGCAAGGAAGAACAGGAAAGCTTCTTTTCTTGAGCGGAGATCATGCGTTGTGATCTATAAAAATTGAACATCACCCGCGCCTTGCGGGATTCCATAGCGGGCCTGAACGTTTTGCGTACAGCCCGCATCGTCAGTAAGAAAAAGGGGGAGACGCTGCATGGAAGAAGTGATCAAGATCAGAGGAAACCGTCGCCTGAACGGCACTGTGCGGATTTCCGGAAGCAAGAATGCAACAGTGGCTCTGATTCCTGCAGCCATTTTAGGAAATGAGACCGTAACGATCTGCGGTGTACCGCAGATTTCCGATGTCGACGCGCTCGTCGAACTGCTTCGCGAGCTCGGTGTCAAGGTAACCCAGCCCGATGAAGAAACGCTCGTGATCGATCCGTCCGGAATGGAAGATCGCCCGCTCGTTTCCGATGCGGTAACCAAGCTGCGCGCATCCTACTACTTCATGGGCGCACTGCTCGGCAAATACGGCAAGGTTCTGATCCGCATGCCTGGCGGGTGCTATCTGGGACCGCGCCCGATCGACCAGCACCTCAAAGGCTTTGAAGCGCTGGGAGCAACCGTTTCGTATCCGGAAGGAAACGGAGATTACACCCTGATTGAAGCACCGGAAGGCGGACTGCAGGGAACGACAATCTTCCTGGACATCGCCTCGGTCGGTGCGACGATCAACATTATGATGGCTGCCGTTTTCGCCAACGGCCGCACCATCATTAAAAACGCGGCGCAGGAACCGGAAATTATCGATGTGGCCAACCTGCTCAACCGCATGGGTGCCCGGATCCACGGAACCGGAACCAATACCCTGACCATTGACGGCGTCAGCGAACTGCACGGATGCATTCACGAAATCATCCCGGACCGCATTGAAGCCGCTACGTATATTCTGATCGCATGTGCCGTTGCCGATGACATGTGGATTACCAACATCATTCCGCGGCATCTCGAAGCCATTACCCTCAAGCTGAAGGAAATGGGCATCAACATGGAGATTCTTACCGACTCGATCCATGTCTTTGACAATTCGCCGGAACAGAAAATCCGTCCGGCGGACATTACTACCAAGCCGTACCCCGGCTTTGCGACCGACGTACAGCAGCCGTTTACAGCGCTGCTTACGCAGGCTGCCGGCACGTCCACAGTAACCGAAGAGATTTACGTGGAACGCTTCGGTCACCTGGCGGAGCTGAACCGCATGGGCGCAAATACGGAGAAGGAAGGCGCGACCGGCATTATTCACGGTCCGACCCCTCTCCATGGTGCGAGCGTCACCGCAACCGATCTGCGCTGCGGCGCTGCGCTCGTTCTTGCCGGCCTGATGGCGGACGGGGAAACTGAAATTCATGAAATCAAGCATATCGATCGAGGATACGATGACCTCGATGGAAAGCTCAAAGCATTAGGCGCTGATATTCGCCGCGAGATGGTCTAGACAGACCATCTTTTTTTTTCGGAAGCCTTCGGAAACTGCGCGCAAATCTGTAATAATAAGAAATTGTGCAGACCATCCCGGCTTGAAAGGGCAAGGCACCTTGTTCCTGTCGCCCGAACGCCTGCCCATACCCTGGATAAGGCCTTACAGGCTGCATGAGCAAACCCTGCGAACAGAAGGAGGAGACCATGGTAAAGATTGCGATTCTTGAACATGAAAAGGAAACCAAGGACATTGCCTTTTTTCTGGCGGGTCTGTTTTCCGAAGTCGACTGGACGTTTCGTCACTTTTATAAAGCTTCGGCGCTGGCCAAAGCAACGCGGGAAGAGTCGTATCAGATTTTCTTCTTTGATGAAATGTTCGATACGCCCCGTTTTGATTCGTTTTTCGTCCATGACAACCCTTCGGCTCTGTTCGTTTTTCTCTGTCAGAATCCCCAGGCTAAACGCGAAAAGGAAAGCCGGAACCGTGTCCTCTATTTGTCCAAGGACCATTTAAACGATGATCTGCAGCTGTATTCTTCCATCCTTATGGCGCAGGCGGCTCAGAAGGAAGCCAGCTATCCCCTCGTGTACCAGGGAGCTCGGATTGATATTCCGGTAGACGATATTTATTACTTGGAAAAAATTGGAAAAAATGTTCATTTCCATACCCGCAAGGGTGAATTCCATCGCCGTCTCAATCTCGCGGATCTCGACGAAACGTTTTCCAAGTACGGTTTTTTGCGCGTACATATTTCCTATCTGGTCAACGGAAAATATCTGACCGGCATTTATAAGGACGAAGTGGAACTGAATCACTCCATGCACGTGCCGCTCTCCCGGGCGCAGAAGAAAAAGCTTGGACTGACTGTACGTCAGCCGTCCCATACCGTACCCGCCGCCCATGCGCCGGCATCGATTCGAGCCAGGGAATCGGCGGCATAACCCTCGATTCATTTTCAAATGGACGATTTCTTTTCGCAGGTATACTATGCGTCAAACGAGCTTCCTGGAAGGATCAGGGTTCCATGACCGGTATACGTCATATCCGGACTTCCATAATTGTCCAGGTTTTCTCCCCGTTCTTGCCATCCCGCAGGCTTGTCCACCCAGTCAGGCGTGCATGGTCATACACATTGCTGGTATGAATCTGGTAATACGACCAGTTGGCTCTGACTTGCGAATGCGCCATCAGAGCGTCCGTGACTTTGTATTCGCTCGTGCCGATCGAGCGTCGAAATGGCATTGGCGTCTTTGATACTATCGAGCGACTTGAGCCTATTGAGCAGATTTGTCGCATCGTGTTCGTTACCGAAATGTGTGTATTTCGTCTGTGAAGTCAGAATGTACACCGCTTCGGTTTCGCCGCGCGAAGCAAAAAAGCCTTTCGATCCTTCTGCATGCTTGTGCGTCGTCAGCGCTTTAGGCAAATGGAATTCCTCTTTTGTCTGCACAGCCGGCTCTTAGCCTGCAATCTGGTCTGCCCAGGCGCAGGCGGCGGGAATCGTGGCGTGCCGGGCGGATTTGCGGCTGCTGGGTCTGTGCCATCCGGTGCTTCTGTGCTGTCCATTCCATAAACGGAGCAGAGAGCGACAGGCATAAAAAGCGAGAAGAGCACAGGCAGAAGATTTCTGCCTGTCCGAAGATCCAGATCCTGAAAACAGAAGGAAGCAGCCCTCCGGTAAGAGACTGCGAGATCGATCCAGGTCTTTTGAAGGAAGACATCCCGGAGGCATGTCCTCCTTTAGCACGCATAAGCCTTTTTACCAATCGGTTTCAGGCATGAAAAAAGCCGGATGTTCTGCAGCGGGGCAGAAATCCGGCTTTCAATTTTTTCTAATGCTGAAAATGCGTTCGCTTATTCCGACAGGGAAGGTTTGTCCGCAGAAGCGGTTTCGATAGCCGCATCCGCTGTCACGGTGCGGGAAGGACGGCCCTGAATTCTTCCGGTTTCCTTAAGCTGTTTTACCCAGCCTAAGCAGATCATGGCGCAGCCAAGGGGGAAGAAAACCATGTCCCGAAAGAACAGGCAGGACAGAAAGAAGATTACCGACATGACGTAATACGCGTGGTAGGCTTTTAAGTCTTTGAGGTTCATAATCCATCTCCATTCGTAAAGATATGAATACAGGCGCATTGGTACGATTTCCAGACGGACGTTCTGTGCGGAAATCTGTGCTCTTTTATTCTAACAAGCTTGTTCATCGGCGCCAATACCTTCCGGGACGGACGGCCCGGAAGCTTAAGCGGGGGGATGATTTATAAAGAGACGGATACGTCCTTCGCGTCCGCAAACGCGTCGAGAGAAACGGGCATGAAAAATCCGTTGTCCAGAACGTAGAGTTCTTTTAATCCGGCTGCTCTGGCCAGATCCAGGCAGAGAGGCATCGACTGGTCGAGCGCCTGTTTATTGTGGCAGTCCGTATTGATACAGAAGTGCGCACCTTTTTCGACCATGCGCGAAAAGAGAACTGGATGCGGGTAGGGAAGGCTTCGATAGCCGCGGGAAATAGCGCCGGTATTCATTTCAAAAATCACGTCTTTTTTAATGCCGGCTTCGACGGCTTTCATGGCCATGTCGAGTATCGTTTCATCGTCAAAGGCAAAGTAGCGTTCATCTTCGTTGTATTTCGAAAGCAGATCGATGTGACCGACGATGTCGATCGGACGCGACTGGATCATTTCCTGAACGCTCTGATAATACGCCTGAGCCAGAGCGTAAATATTTCCGCCAAAGCCTTCGTTCAGCAGGCAATCAAACGTTTCACGGCTTTCATCGATCGCTATGGACTGACCGGCAAGAGAAGAAGAATCTTCTTTCTTTTCGGTTTCTGGGATGCTCACGTAGTGAACGCTGCCGATGATGTAGTCAAACCAGGAAGGCGTTACCGCATTTTCGAAATAGTCTTCGCTGATGACCAGATCCGTCATGGAATCGAGCTCAATGCCGCAGTACAGATCGATCTGTTCTTCGTACTTTTCTTTTACGGCCTCAAAGTCTTTGAGGTAGTGTTCCATACCGTTCGCGTCCATCGATCCAGAGTCGAGCGGATGGTTGGGGGAATGACCGGAAAAGCCGAGAACGGTAAAGCCTCTGGCAATAGCTTCTTCGGTCATGGCCATGAGGGAGTCTTTTCCGTCATCGTATTGCGTATGGGTGTGCAGGTTCTGGCGTACGGGTGTTTTCATAATCCTTTTTCCTCCTTGCGGGGCGTGTCTGATGGGTTTTGCGGGCTGCGTTCAGTCTGGTTTTCCGTAGGGTCTTGCCGAATGATCGGACGGACTATTCTGACGCGATCAGCTGGTCTAGCCGCTCCTTGCAGCCCTGCTCGATTTGCGAAAAGGCCTTTTCAAAGCTGCGCGTATACCAGGGATCGGCGATCTGACCGTGTTCAAGAAGCGGTTCGATAAACAAGGGAAGCTTCGAGGAATGCACAAGCCGTTCGAGAAGGTATTCGTTTTCTTCATCCATGTAGTAAATGTGATCGTAGTTCGAAAGCTGATCGGCCCTCAGACGCCACGCGTAATGTTCACCAAAGGGAATATTGTGCTTTCTTAATACGGCGGCTGCGGGCGGGTAAATCGAATTGCCGGTTTCTTCGGAGGAGAGGGCGGCGCTGTCGATTTCAAAATCGTTTAAAAGACCTTTCTGAGAAACGAGGTCCTTGAAAATCCACTCGGCCATAACCGAGCGGCAGATGTTGCCATGGCAGACAAAGAGAATACGAATCATGATGCTGCTCCTTTCTGATACCGCTTTCATCCGGAAAAAGCCGGAGGAGAGGACGGGATCGCACAATTGCGAGGCTCGACAGGAAACCTGTTAAGGATTGTCGATTTGATTGAATTGCTTGCTATAATGATAAAGAATGTGGTTTCACAGTAAATAAGAAAGAGGAAAACCTATGAAATTACTCGCAACTGACTACGACGGCACCCTGAAATTTGGCGGATCGGTGCTGCCGGCTGATTTCGATGCGATCCACCGCTGGCGCGACGCTGGCAATCTGTTTGTCATCGTGACTGGCCGCTCGATGGAATCCATTTCCGGCGAAACGGAAGAATTTAAGATTCCTGTTGATTATTATGTAACAAATAACGGAGGAATGGCTTTCGACAAAGACGGAAACGCACTGCTTTCCTCCACGCTCGACACCATTACCGCAATTGACCTGATGTTCGCTTCCCATGAGCATCCGGATGTGGTGAGCTACGTGGTCAACGACGGCGTCAAGCGCTACAAAGTCGACGTACATCCAAACCTGGAAGATCATCGCTATCCCAAGCTCAAGCAGGAACTGCCGGAGGAAAAAGTCATGGATATCGGCAACTTCGCGCAGATCGTCTTCTCCTGCGTAACGCCGGAAAGCGCCATGGATCTGGCCGACCAGATCAACCATTTCTTTGGGGAAATCGTTGTCGCCTATAACAATAATTTCGTCGTTGACGTCGTACCCAAAGGCACATCCAAAGCCACCGGCCTTGAATTCATCTGCGCGTATGTCGGCGCGGACGACGACGACATTTACGCGATCGGAGATTCCTACAACGACATCCCGATGCTTTCGGGCGTAGACCATTCCGCAGCCGTAGCCGCGGCTCCGGCAGAAGTGCAGGACAACGCCAGACAGATTGTGGCAACTGTGGGCGAATTTATTGATGACGCTTTGACAAAATAGAACAATAAGACTAACTTAAAAAACCTCTTCGTACGAAGAGGTTTTCCTGAATTAGGAAGAAAAAGGGGGGGATCTAGATGAACCTGGGAGATGTCGGACTGATTCTTCGCCTTCTTCTCGACATCTGCGTAATGTGGACACTCATTTACGCATGCATTCGTATCATTCGAAACAACAGCCGTACCGTACAGATTGTCAAAGGCATTCTGGCGCTGCTGCTGTTTCAGTTTCTCGTCACCGTTCTCCAGCTGAAAACCGTATCCACCCTGCTGGATATCGTTCTGCGCTGGGGCATGATCGTTGTTCTGATTGTTCTGCAGCCGGAAATTCGTTCCATGCTGGAAAAAGTCGGAACGACCAATACCGCGTATAAACCGAATCTTTCCGCCAGCCGCATGAACCATCTGGTGGATCAGCTCGTCACCGCTGTCGCGGACATGTCCAAAACGAAAACCGGCGCGCTTATTTCGCTCCAGATGGCGCAGTCCATGGAAGATTACGCCAAAACGGGCATCTCGCTCGATTCCGATGTGACCAGCGAACTGATCGAAACGATTTTCCAGTACGGTACGCCGATGCATGACGGCGCCATGATCATCGACGGCGATAAAGCCATCTGCGCTGCCGCCTATTTCCCCTCGACTGCGCAGGAACTCCCGTCCAAATACGGAGCCAGACACCGCGCTGCCGTCGGCATTTCGGAAGTGACCGATTCCATTACGCTGGTCGTTTCGGAAGAAACCGGAAACATTTCCGTAGCGCAGAAAGGTGTGCTGACGCAATACACGCCGGAAAGTCTGCGCCGCTATCTGACCAAGCGTCTGGTCAAGGAAGATACCCAGCGCTCTTCCATGTTCCAGCCGATGATCGAATCCGCGAAAAATCTCTCGAATTCTCTTGGCAAGTCTTTGCGGGACGAACGCTCGGATGAGCCGGTGAACAAGTACATCGTTCCCCGCGAGAAACGGGATAAAAAAGACGATCGTGTCAAACCGCTCGAAGTCGTCAGCACCCTGAGTGCCGCACCCGCAAGCGAGCCGAAAAACAGCAGTGAAGGAGGCAACGGCAATGGATGAGAAAAAGCCAGGGTCCGTTCAGCGCTTTCTGGAACGGCTGACCCGTATTTTATCGGCTGCGACGTCACGGATCTCCCGTCTTTTTGACCGGATCATTTACAGCGAAAAACGCAGTCTGGCCATTTCCGGCGTAATCGCCATTATCGTCTGCCTGGTCATCAACTATCAGGATCTGTCCTACCATCTGTTCCGATCGGATGCGCTCACGCTCAATCTGACCGCAGTTCCAGTCGAAGTTCTTGTGGATGAAAACAGCTATGAAGTTTCCGGCGTCCCGTCGACCGCGGATATTACCGTCGTCGGCGACAGCGCGGACATTCAGCTTGTCCGTACGCAAAACTCCGCTTCGATCACCGCGGATCTGCGCAACGCCGGCGAAGGATCCAATACCGTCGCCCTGACCGCTTCCGGTCTGCCGACCGGTCTGGACGTTACCGTCAATCCGGAAACCGTCAACGCGGTACTTTCCCGCAAATATACGAAAACGTATTTCATTTCCGCCGATCTGATCGTCGGAGCCGGCCAGTCGATCAACGCCTATCAGAAACCGAGCCTTTCGACGCGTTCGGTAACGATCAAGGCCACCCGCGACAAGCTCAACTCCATTCGCTTCGTTCGTGCGATTGTCGACACATCCGGCTATGAAGGCTCCTTCCAGGCCAAAGTCCCGCTCGTCGCCTACGACAGTTCCGGCAAGCAGGTCAACGTATCGATCACGCCATCGACCGTTACGGCCGATGTCCGCTTAGTCAGCGACGGCAGTCCCGACGGGGAAACCGCCGGACCGGATGCCGCTGATAAAAAGGCAAGCGACAGTTCCAGTACGGATTCGTCCAAGGCGGCAGACAATACAATGCCTTCTAATCCGCTGAAGTAGAAAAAATTCGCAAATACAGGAGGTCAAATCGTCCTGTACATGGAATAAACCGCAAACAGGGTCTGCCTTGCACAGATCCTGTTTTATTTTGTGATTTTAAATACGTTGATCGGTACAATAAAATAGATTTGGAACTGCCCGGATTTCACCGTACATGCACAAAAAACGAGGACAGTCCAAAAAGAGAACACCCGGGAGCAGCTGCTTTTCTTGCCTGCCGGGATCAGCCCAAAGCAGCCAGAACGCTTTGCTGCTCCTGAAAAACAAAGAACGAAACGAGCCGGCTTCCCCTTTGATTCAGGCGGCTCGCAAAAGCATATACAGAACAATCTATAGAAAAGAATGGAGACGATCTGCCATGGGAAAATACTTTGGAACCGACGGCGTGCGCGGGCGCGCCAATGAAGAGCTCACGCTCGATCAGTCGGTAAGAATCGGCCAGTGGCTTGGCTGGTATTATTCGCAAAATAAAAAGCACGCCAAAATTCTGATCGGACGCGATACGCGTCTTTCCGGATCGATGTTTGAACTCGGTCTGGCTGCCGGTGCTGTGAGTACGGGCGCGGATGTGTATCTGCTTGGCATATGCCCGACACCAGCCGTATCCTACCTGGTCCGTCACGAAGATTTCGATGCCGGCCTGATGGTTTCGGCTTCGCACAATCCGTATTACGACAATGGAATTAAAGTGTTCAATCACGAAGGCATCAAAATGGATGAGGACATCCTGCTGGCCATTGAAGACTATATGGACGGAAAAAGCGAAGTGCCGCTGGCGACCGGAGACGGCGTCGGCGAATACTTCAGCTGGCATCAGGGACTGGAACTTTACATGTCCAACCTGAAAAAGACCGTTCCAGTTGATCTGACCGGCCTGCACATCGCGGTGGATCTGGCCAACGGTTCCGCCTGCGCGACTGCAGTCGAAACGCTCGACGGCCTCGGCGCCCAGGTGGATGCGATTAACAACTCGCCAAACGGAGTCAACATCAACTACCGCTGCGGATCGACCCATCCGGAAGGTCTGCAGGAGTACGTGGTGGAAAACGAATGTGACCTCGGTCTGGCGTTTGACGGCGATGCCGATCGCCTGATCGCGGTGGACTCCGATGGAAATCTGATCAACGGGGATTACCTTCTTTATATTCTGGGTCATTCCATGCGCAAACGCGGCGAACTCAAAGACAATATGGTTGTAACGACCGTCATGGCCAACCTTGGCCTGTACAAAGCGTTCCAGCGGGATGCGTTTGATTTTGTACAGACTCCGGTCGGCGATAAATATGTCTATGAGGAGATGAGCCGCAACGACTACCGTCTTGGCGGCGAACAGTCCGGACACATTATTTTTTACGGCGATGAAGTGACCGGCGACGGCCTGCTGACCGCGCTGAAACTGCTCCAGACCATTCAGGAGGAAAAAGCCACCATTCAGGAACTTTCCAAAGGCCTTTCCATTTATCCGCAGCTGCTGGAAAACGTAACGGTCAAGGACAAGACGATCGTCCTGAACGACGTCGATATCCAGGAACGCATTCATCAGGCGGAAGAAGGTCTCGGCGACAACGGCCGCATTCTGGTTCGCCCAAGCGGCACCGAACCGCTTATTCGCGTCATGGTCGAAGCTCCGACGCAGGTAGAGTGCGAGACGTACGTCCATATGGTGACGGATCTGATCATCGAAAAAGGCTACGCCGTCCAGTAACCCGAAAATACAGACGCTTTAATTCTGGATTTATTTCGATTTGCGAATCTGAATAGAGATTTCAAATCCGTAAAACTCTTGTAAAAAAAGAAGACGCCCAAAGCGCCTTACGTTCTCATGTTGAATACGCATGCTGGAAAGGAGGGACGTTTTGCATGGAACAGCCATGCCAAACGGCAAAACCATGAAACGAGTAATCAATATTGTCGAAGACGAGAAGGATATTAATAATCTTGTCGCTCAGTACCTTATGAAAGAGGACTACGAAGTCCATTCCTACTACACCTATGAAGAAGCCAGCGCGCACGCCAAGGATGAAGACGTGCATCTGTGGATTCTCGACATCATGCTCGATGACAAATCCGGCTTCGATCTGCTTGAGGAAATCCGCCAGACCAATCCGGATACGCCGATTATTTTCATGTCCGCACGGGATAAGGAATTCGACCGCATTATCGGACTGGAAAAAGGATGCGACGACTACATCACCAAGCCGTTCTCTCCGAAGGAACTCGTTCTTCGCGTCAACAATCTGATCCGCCGCGCCTACAAGGATTCCAACAACCGCATTTTCATCGACGGCTACGAACTCGATGAAGAACAGCGCAAAGTGTATTCCGATCAGGAAGAAATCGAACTGACCACGAAGGAGTTCGACCTGCTCATGATGTTCATCAAGAACAAGGGCATCGCCTTCTCGCGCGAAAAAATCCTGGAAAACGTCTGGGATGAAAACTACTTCGGAAGCGATCGCGTTGTCGATGACACCCTGCGTCGTCTGCGCAAGAAACTGCCGAAGCTCAACATTCATACGATTTACGGGTACGGATACCGTTTAGGCTAGCCGATGAAAAAATTTTTTCAGGGAAAATTTCGCAAGCTGTCCCTCACCCAGCAGGTGATGGTTCTGATTTTGATGATGATCGTTTTCCTCGTGCTGTTTTTCTTGTTTTTCCTTTCCGACAGCGTGAGCAACGCGATCAACCGGCAGATGTATGATCTGCTTGAAGCCCGACAGGAACCGATCGTTCAGGCGGTTGTCAACGGCAAGAGCACCAGCAACGACCAGGAACTGTTCAACTTCCTGTCCGGCGATCCCAACATCCGCACGGCCATCGTTACGCCGAATAACTCGGTGATCATTTCCAAGGACGACGATCCGGCCAGTCAGGAATTTCTGAGCAGTCTTACGCCGAAAATACACGAACTGCTGCGCGCGCATGTGCCCGCCGCTGCGCTTGAGACGGAGTCCGACGGCAATTCGCCTTCTGTCCGGGCCAATGCGAGCGTGCTCGTCCGGCAGGGAATCGAAAAAAATCATGACCGGCTTTACTATTATCGGTTAGAGCGGGTCGATACGAATGGTTCGCCAACGATTGTCGTGTCGTTCATGAACGATACGTACGCGGGCGAAATGCGCTCCTCGCTGATGGATTCCACCATTTACATCACCGTTCTTGTGTTCTTCCTGATGCTTATGGTGCTTCTGTTCTGGGTGTTCTCGATTATTCATCCGCTCAACCAGATCAAGTCCTACATCACGCAGATCAAGGAAGGCAAGGATGTCGATCTGTACATCAACCGCGATGACGAGATCGGCGATGTAGCCAAGGAACTGCGTGCGCTGACCGAAGAGCTGGCCAAGCAGCAGAAGTCCAAGGAAGAAATGATTCACAACATTTCGCACGACTTAAAGACGCCGATCGCAACGATCAAGTCGTATTCCGAATCCATCAAGGACGGCATTTATCCCTACGGCGACCTGGAAGGCAGCGTTGACGTCATCCTCGATAACGCCAACCGCCTCGAGCAGAAAGTCCATTCGCTGCTGTACATGAACCGCGTCGAATATCTGGTTTCCTCGGATGCGGAAGGCGTATCCACCAACATGAAGGAAGTCATTGAAGAAGTCGTTCTTAACGCCAAGGTCATCCGTCCGGAAATCGAACTGATTACCGATCTTGAAGAAGTCTACTTCGACGGCCTTCTCGAAGCGTGGCGCGTAGCCATCGAAAACATTTTGCAGAACGCGTTCCGCTACTCGAAAAGCTATATCAAAATCGAACTCCATGAAAATGACCTGCGCATTTCCAACGACGGTCCAAAGATGGATGAATCGAGAATTCAGTCTCTGTTTTTGCCGTATATCAAAGGCGAGGGCGGACGCTTTGGCTTAGGTCTGTCCATCGTCGCCAAAGTCGTTCAGGCCAATAAGTACAAAGTCGAAGGCATGAATACAGAAGACGGCGTCTGCTTCCGGATTTACCGGGATGTGCCCAAACGCAGCAGCAGCCGCTTCAAAAACACCAGCAATCCAGTTTCCTATCTGAACGTGCAAAACTGGGGCAACTCCAGAAGACAGACTTCGCAGTTCAAAAAAGCGGCTCCGGATCAAAAACAGAAAAAGTCTTCGAGCGAAGGCAAGGACAAAAAGGAAAACGCCCAGACAGACGCGTCCAAAAACAAGGAATCGTCCGGCGCGTCCAGAAAAGGCCAGAGCGATTCGGCTTCCAGAAAAGCGAATGCGTCTTCCAGAGAGAAAAGCCGTTCCAGAAAGAACCGACAGAATCGAAACCATAAGTCTTCCGCTTCGCCAGAGGAAATGTCCGGCAAGGATCCGGCTGCCCAATCAAAATCCAGGACACAGGAGGACTCGATAAAATCGTCTTCTCGTTCCCGGAAAAATAAACCGGCTGCTTCCCAGAAGCATAAGCATCTGCTTGAGGAAGGACTGACGGTAAACGAAGCCGCCAGAAACGAATCGGCATTGGAAGCATCCAGCGCGCCTGAGATGACCGAATCCAAAGCCGAAAAAACGGATATTGCTGCCGCTTCCGCTGTCGAGTTGACGCCCAGAACGGATGTGAAAGTCCAGAGCCAGAGCGAAAACGGATCCACAATGACAGCCCCGGCAAAGCAAAACAACGTTTCTCCAGAAGCGCCAGATTCGGAATCTTCGACTTTGGAGGCAACGGCAGAAACGGACGCTTCTATAGCAGTGTCAGGCATCAAGCCAGGCACTCAGCCGGAAGGAGCTCCTGAAGCCGAGGTCGCAAACAGGACGGATTCTTCTTTGAAGACCGCCCAGCCGGATTCGGAAGATTCCGCAGTTGAACAGCCTCAGCTGAAATCTGGAAAATAGAGAAATCCGCATATAGCAGCTTTTTGCAGGAAAGAGCATTTGTTTCCTTATTAAAAATTACGGTCTGTGTAAACCGCCAGGTCGCGTACGACAGTACGGGCGCGTTTA
The DNA here is from genome assembly GCF_020969955.1 of Allobaculum fili. Lineage (NCBI taxonomy): Bacteria > Bacillati > Bacillota > Erysipelotrichia > Erysipelotrichales > Erysipelotrichaceae > Allobaculum > Allobaculum fili. Next base: position 34,234 of record NZ_JAHDSX010000022.1, read on the forward strand.
TACAGACCGCTTTTTTATACGTTTTAAGCCAGCCAGGAGAACCGCCCCTGCGAATGGACGGCAGCTTGTCAACCGACGTGCAGAGGAATATTTTGAATCCAGTAGACATCCGATGAAAAAGAAACGTATGTAAAAATAAATTATTGTTCGCGGAAATGACACGAGATGTTAAAAACTGGATACAATCGAGCATAGATCCACGAAAAACGGGAGGAAGATTTATGGACACGATCAGCATGGAAGAAATCCTGGCGATTTATCAAAAGGTCGGCGCTTCCCCAAAGAAGACCGCTGTGATCCGCACGACGCTCAATAAAGGCACCCTGCGAAATCGTCTAGTGGTCAAAAGACCGAATGGCCGTTTTAACGGAGCGCGTCTGAAGAAAACCGAGAAATACTAGAGGTTTACTAACAAAGCGGGAGACAGACTGAAGAGTTCCTCCATCCGCCCCATGACCGAAAATAGTCGGTGTGATTAGGATCGTCTGGGACGGAATGCCTTTGAAAAATCCTTTTGTGGAAGAACCACGCATTACTAAAATATGCCGCCATTTCGTTGGCGGCTGTTTTTACGATTCGTATGTTTACCTGGTGCAGACTTTCAAAATCCGGGATGGAAAGAGCGCAACTTATGGCATGATGATCATAAGAAAACCGCTTTTCCCGGAGCTTCTTTTCCAACTCTGAAAGAAGCGGTATTTAGGAGGAACTATGAAAATTGCAACTATCGGCTCTGGTGCGATTGTGGATCAGGCTTACGCGTCCTTCGCCCAGATTCCTTCCATTGAACCAGCCGCTGTCTATTCGAGGACAATGGAAAAAGCCAGAGCGTACGCCGATCGCCATCATGTTACAAAGACGTATGACAATCTGGAGGAAATGCTGGCGGATGAAGAAATCGATACCGTCTATATTGCTTCGCCAAACTCTCTGCACGTACCGCAGGCAAAAAAAGCGCTGGAAGCGGGCAAGAACGTCATTCTCGAAAAGCCGTTTGCGGCCAGCGTCGCTCAGGCCCAGGAACTCTTCGATCTTGCTGAGAAAAACGGTGTAATGATTTTTGAAGCCATCACTAGCATTCACACCCCAAACTTCCATATTCTTCAGGACAATCTTTCCAGAGCGGGAAAAATCCGGGAATGCGTCTTCAACTTTTCGCAGTATTCCCGGAAGTACACACGGTACATGGAAGGCATTGTCGATAATGTGTTCAATCCAGAAATGGAAGGCGGTGCGCTGATGGATATCGCCATTTATAACATCCATCTTGCATTGGCTCTGTTTGGAAAGCCGAAGGAAGTCTTCTATTATCCGCTCAAGGGATGGAACGGCATCGATTCGAGCGGCGTTCTGATTCTGATTTATCCTGAATGGATCGTTACATCTATTGGATCCAAGGATTCTTCCAGCGACTATCTGGCCGTCATTCAGGGGGAAAAGGGAACCTTCCGTATTGGAAAAGGCAGTACCGGGAAAATGGAATATATCGACTTCGTCGCTCCGGCCAGAGAAAACGAAAAGAATGAAGCCGAACAGATTTCCATCGATCAGGGCCTGCACATGGTTTATGAATTTGCGGATTTTGAAAAAGCAATTTCCAGCCACGATGAAAAAGCCTATGAGAAATACAAAGAGGAAACGCTGGCTGCTCTGTCTGTTCTGGAAGAAGCCAGAGCGCAGATGAACGCCAGAAAGTGATCCGCAGGCGGGTCTCTTTTCACATTGAGATAAACAGAAAAGCTCCTGTCTCTTTCGCCGTAATTGAACGACGGAAAAGTACAGGAGCTTTCTCCTTTTTGAACACCTGCAGCGGGGTGCGAGGGAGGGGATCGGAAATACGAAAAAACGGAATTGCGAAGCTATTCGAATCCAGATCGGCATTGGCCAAAGGAAAGAATGCGCCAATCCCCTATGACGCCGAATTATCTGGCGGCCGATCGACGGCTGCGCACCTGTAAAACCAGAGCGACAACAGCCAGAATGGCGGCAGGCGTCAGAAATTCAATGGCGCGTGCGGTCACAAACGCCCAGTACGGGGCGGAAGAGACGACCGGCGCGGAAAGAAAATAGCGCACGTAGTCCCACAGGGAAGTCAGAGCGAAAAAGCCGGCCATCAGCCCCGCGCCAATCCACCAGTATTTTGGTTTTTTCATACCTTCTCCTTTCATATTTCAATACACCTGTATGTTTTGCTTCTGCAGGACGATTCAGAAAGGTTCAGCTCCAGAACGGCAACTGAAAAGAACAAAGTCTTTGATTGCCATCCCTGCAGAAGAAAACGCGTATTTACTCCAGAACGATTTCGATACCGTCCGGTTTTCTCATGACCGAATCGACAAAAGACTGTACCCAGCTTTTGGAAATGTCCATTCCTTCGGCAGTGATGTAATGATTAGCGGCCATATCGTCGTTATATTCGTGAATGGTCGTAGTCCGGTATTCGCGAAGATCCGGCGAGATCCAGGTGATCGTCGGGGTGAATCGGATATCGGAAAAGGATGCTTTATGCGTATCAAAATCGTAGCTCAGGGTGAAGTTCGCCATGCCGCCGACCATGGTTTCGTTGGTGTTCTGCGCGGAGACGAAATTGCCCAGCGAGTAGTACACGAGCGTCTCCTGTTCGGGACTTTTGATGATTTCAACCGGCTCGATGACATGCGGATGGGTACCGATGATTACTTCCACCCCTTTGGAGTTCAGATAGTTCGCGACTTCAATCTGTTCCGCATTTGGGGAGGTCTGATATTCGTCGCCCCAGTGCATCGCGACGATCTGCACATCGCTGACGGCGTTCAGGGCGTCGAGCTTCTGATCGATCAGTTCATAGTTGATGGGTCCGTTTCCGCTGCGGTAGACATCCACGAGCCAGGGCATATCTGCGGGAATGGCGCCTTCCAGACCGTAGGTGAATCCGCAAAGTCCAACGCGAATGCCGTTGATGTTTCGAACAACGGGCGCGGCTGCGTCTTCTTCACTGACAAAGGCACCGGTTTCGGAAAGATCCGGATAATGTTCGCGCATATATTCCTTTTCGTAGATCAGGCCCTGCGCTGTTGCATCCAGAGAGTGATTGCTGGAAATGGAGAACCAGTCAAAGCCGGAAGCCATCAGCGAATCGATCATTTCGATCGGCCCATTGAAGGCGGGGTAGCCGGAAAGGCCAAACGCATCGCCGGCGCAGACCGTTTCAAAGTTGCAGTAGGCAAGGTCTGCACTTTGAAAATACGGAACGGTCATTTCATAAATCGGGGTGAAATCCCTGCTGTTGTGGTCCTGCTCATAGTAGACGAAAATCGTATCGTGAAGCAGATTGTCGCCAACGCCGGTAAACGTAAAAGACGAAGTGGAATCCCCGCTTTTTTGAGCGCCGGCGGTCGGCTGCCCGCTCTTTTCACTGGCTTGGTCTGCTGAATTTCCATCCATGCTGACCCAGCGGGAAGGAGAAAAGCGATTTCCAAAAAAGAGAACGCCGCAGACCAGGGCTCCAGCCGCAATTGCGGAAACCCAGATCCACCCGGTTTTCCGTCTGCGTGTCCTGGAAGAGCGAGGCTGGTGTTCAGAAGATGGGTTCCTGGATGAAGATGCCATAGCCGTGTACCTTTCTTTTTCTTTCTTGAGAAGTCCGGTTTCCACGGACGAAAATGCCGTCGCAGGAGTTCTTTAAGAAACTCTGGAAGAGAATTTTTAATCCCGACAGGCACAAATACTGTGTTCATTATTTCATCTGGCTAACTAAAGCTCAATGAAGCCGGTGTGATCGGGGTCGGTTCGGCGCAAATGAAGAATATTAAAGAAGAAGATAAAAGAAGGCAGAGGATCCAGGCCGCCGAACGCGTTTCTGGAAAATGCGGGATTCAATGGAAAAGCAAAGAAATACAAACCATTCGTTTTCAAAAGGCGAAAGGCTCTGTTGAAGACGAAAAGAAAATTTTGCATGCTTTTCCATACAGGGAAAAACAGATAAAAAATCGATAGAGGAAAAGACTATGAAGCCAATTGAACTGAATCCAGATCGGACAATCCTGCTGATTATTGATATGCAGAAAGGATTTGTGGATGCCGACTCTCCATTTTGCGTAGCGATGGCCAGATCAACGATTCCCGCGCTGGCGGCGACCGTAGAAGAAGCGAGAAATGCTGGCGTGACGATCGCCTGGGTATGCCGTCTGCATGCGAAAGACGGCAGTGATCTCGAAGCTTTCCGCAGACAGAAACTGGAAGATCTGGATCAGTGTGATCTGTTCCATCCATCGGGATCGGGTTTTGCGCTTGCTCAGGGACTGTACAGAGCGCCCGAAGATCTCTTTATCCCCAAGACGCGCTACAGTGCTTTTTTTCAGACTACGCTCAAAGAGGAACTGGAACAAAGAGGGATAGAGACTGTGCTGGTGAGCGGAACGCAGACGCCAAACTGCGTACGGGCCACGGCCTTTGACGCCTTTCAGTACGGCTATCGGACGATTCTGCTCGAAAACTGCACTTCGTCGGCAAATCCTCAGGTGCAGAAAGCCAATCTGGACGATCTGGAAAAGGCGGGGATTGAACGGATATCTGATTTTCAGGATTTGTGCTGGAGAGCGGATAAATAAACATAAAGAGAGAGGAAAGTATCGGATTCAGATTGCATAGGGAAACGGGTCAAAAGTCTCGTGAAAAATATTAGAAAAATCGCATACAAATTGCTTGCATCGAATGTTAGCGCGTGGTATTCTAATTGAGCGCTGAGGGAAATCGCTTCTCTCAGTCGTCAAATCACCTTTAGATATCGAAGAAAACAGCTTAAGTGAAAATCATGAAGAAATTCACAAATAACTGTTGACAGAGATTTCTGCAGATGATATGATAAACAAGCCTTGTGAGAGACATTGATCTTCTCACAAACAGATGGCTCTTTGAAAACTTTACAGACAGATCAAGAAATTCGAAATACACAACGTCGA
>NZ_JAHDSX010000023.1:0-38747 GCF_020969955.1 Allobaculum fili
TTGGAGAAATCGATACCGAGATCGATTGCAGGGATGATTGATTCCATGAAAAAGCCTCCTTGAATAAAGGAATTATCCCAAGGAGGCGGTCGAGAAAATACCCGTCTTTTATTTGACGCTTACATTCAAAATGGACAGGAGCTGTGTTCGAACGAAATGAATTCGAATCGCTGTCGGCGCGCAAATTGCTGTGTTCTAACTGAAGGTTTCCAGAAGGCTGGGAAGCTCACGAAGGGAGCAAACTTTTTTAAGGCCATCTTCCTGCGAGCGTACAGTGCATGATTTTTGCGATCGACCCAAATGGCGGGCCAGCGCATTTTTCCAGCGGGAATCATATCCCACCAGTAGCCGGCGGCAATGTGAATGTGCGTGTTGCTTTTGAGATTCAAAGCCTTTTCGGCTTCTTCAAAAAAGACGAGCTGCGGTTTATATGCGTGTACCTGATCCGCCAGAAGCACGTGGTCAATCGAACTGCCAAGCTTTTGCAGATGATGACGCATTAAAGAATCGTAAGTATTGGACATCAGGACGATGGTCCATCCCTGCGCATGAAGTTTAGCCAGACTCTCTTTTACCTCTTCAAAAGGCTCCGCTTCACGATACGCCTGCAGGATCCGTTCCGCCTGTGTCTGAAAGACTTGCGCGCTCAGTTCAAAATCGACATAGCTGAGAATTTCGCGTACGAGCGACTCAAATGGGCGAAAAGTTTCGCCATACATGAGCCGATCTTCATAGCGGCTGTAATAGTCGCAGGCTTTTTGGGGATCCAGCTGATTTGCGCGGGCAATTTGAGCAAGCGCCTGATCGACGCTGTCCAGATTGAGAAGCGTCCCATAGCAGTCGAAGGTGAGAATCCGATTGGATGGATTGTTTTCGTTCATGAAGTCCTCCTGCCGTCCGCCGACGGCCTTTTCGTTATTATGGATATTCTTACTGGCCGGCCGATACTTTTGAGATAAGGAAAGAATTTTGGCGAAAAAAGATCCATATTTAGCGCATGAACATATAGCGCAGCAGCGTATGAAAAAGGGCCGTCTTCGTAAAGAAGACGGCCCGGTTCAGTTTTTAAATTGGATTGGATTAAAGATCGGTTTCTGTATATTCCGCATCGATGATATCGCCGTTGGAATCCGAGTGGATGGAGTCGGCGCCCGATTCGATGCGCGGATTCTTTTCGCGGCTGAAGCTGTTAAATGTACTGTCGGTCGGCATCTGGAATGAACGGGTATAGACGCGAACGGTCGGCCGACGGAACAGCAGGCTGAGGAATCCAAAAATCAGCAGGAAGGGCAGCAGCGGAAGCAGGATACTTCCAAAAAAGACTAAAGCAAGTGTGATCAGAAGAGTGGTAAGTACAAATGACATAGAGATGCTCCTTTCCGTTCATGCATACAGAATACCAGTGAGGTTCTGTCAAAAAGCAGACAAAATATGTGCAATTTCCGTGTCGGGGCGAACCGCTTACACAACCGGGTTCGCAAGACACTTCTTTTCTAATCGCGTCTTGACAAAATAAGGCGCGTTTTTGACATTTTTCGCGTTTGGAGACCTGAATCTCAGCACTCGCGCGTTACGCTGCAGCGCTTCTGGATCGTGATGGATCCGGAAAAACGGTCCGCAGCTTCCTTTTCCATATTCTGGTCGCTTAAAAAGGTAAATACAGCCATTGAGCCGTAATCCGCCTGCAGTTCGAGAACGCCGCTCTGATGCAGCCAGGATTCGACTTTTCCGGCCAGATCGTAGCCGGTCTGCAGTTCGTAGAGCGTAAAGGTTTTCGCTTCCAGAAAGGAAGCTTCTTTGAGCCCATTGGCAACGCCTCCCGAATAGGCGCGGACCAGGCCGCCTTTGCCTAAAAGCGTACCGCCAAAATAGCGGATGACCACGGCGCAGATTTCATCGGCTTCGCTGTTTCGCAGCACATCCAGCATTGGTCTTCCGGCTGTTCCAGCGGGTTCGCCGTCGTCGCTGGAATGGGTGAGCGCGCCGATTTTTACGGCGCTGCAGCAGTGCGTCGCATCCGGGTATTCCTTTTTGATCTGCGCGATGAACTCCCGGGCTTCCGGCATCGTTTTTACCCGGTGAAGGAGGGTAATAAAACGGCTTTTTTTGATTTCTTCGCGGAATTCAACATCTTCTTTGAGGACCATAAGCTTCCTTTCTGAATAATTCACACATTATTTTCATGGATTTTCATCAATTTTCATAAGTCGTTGACAGGCTTTTTGCCCCTCTTTTAGAATGAAAACACGTTCAAAAAGCACTGACAAGGACCAAACCATCAGGAATTCTTGCAGAAAGCGGCCGGCTGATGAAAGACCGCAGAACAATGATGGCATACTCCCCTTCGAGCTGAAAGAGTGAATGCAGTAATTCTTTCCGGGTATTCCCGTTACAGAAGAAAGCGATTGATGGATCGCTAAGCGGCTGCCGCACTGGCAGCAAGAAGAGTGGTACCGCGGATCATTCCGTCTCTTTTCCCTGGGAAAGGAGACGTTTTTTTTTCGATATTCGCCGTTTCTGCGACCACAGACTGTCCGTTTTGCACACGCTCAGAGGCTGCATTTTCATCGTACTGAACAGAAAAGAGGATATTACATGAACGCGAACAAGTATTCACCGGGGTACTTTCCCCCAAAGACCAGCGAATACCGCTGGGTCAGAAAAGATCATCCGGACAAGGCGCCGTTCTGGTGCTCCGTCGATCTGCGCGACGGCAACCAGGCGCTGATCGTGCCCATGTCCCTGGAAGAAAAACTGGAATTTTTCAAGCTGCTCTGCGACATCGGCTTCAAGGAAATCGAAGTCGGCTTTCCGGCCGCAAGTCAGACCGAATATGAATTTCTGCGCACGCTGATCGAGCAGGATCTCATTCCGGACGATGTCACCATTCAGGTGCTCACCCAGTGCCGGGAACACATAATTCGAAAGACGTTTGAAGCCATTCAGGGTGCTCCGAAAGCGGTGGTTCATTTTTATAATTCGACTTCGAAAGCGCAGCGCGAACAGGTCTTCAAAAAGTCCATGGAGGAAATTAAGGAAATCGCGCTGGACGGTGCCCGTCTGGTCAAGCAGCTTTCCCAGGAATACGACGGCAATTTCCTGTTTGAATATTCGCCGGAATCCTTTACCGGAACCGAACCGGACTTTGCGCTCGACGTCTGCAATGCCGTAATCGACATTATGGAGCCGACACCCGATCGGCCGATGATCATCAATCTGCCCGTTACAGTCGAAATGTCGCTTCCGCACGTATACGCCAACCAGATTGAGTACTGCTCCGACCGCCTCCATAACCGTCAGTCCATTATTCTTTCCACGCATCCGCATAACGACCGCGGAACCGGCGTCGCCGATACGGAACTGGCCCTGCTCGCCGGTGCTCAGCGCGTGGAATGCTGCCTTTTTGGAAACGGGGAACGCACCGGAAACGTCGATGCGATTACGCTGGCGATGAACATGCTCGTTCTGGGCGTGGATCCGGGCCTCGATTTTTCCAATATGCCGGAAATCGTCGAAACGTATGAACGCCTGACGCGCATGCATGTGCATGACCGGCAGCCTTATGCGGGTTCGCTCGTCTTCGCAGCGTTCTCGGGAAGCCATCAGGATGCAATTGCCAAAGGCATGAAATGCAAGGAAGAAGATCCCGAAGGCCGCTGGACCGTTCCTTACTTGCCGATCGATCCGCAGGATCTTTCCCGCACATACGACGCGGATGTCATCCGTGTGAATTCGCAGTCCGGAAAAGGCGGCATCGGCTATATTCTCGAAACGCGCTACGGCTACAATCTGCCGCCGAAAATGCGCGAAGACTTCGGCTATAAAGTGAAGGATATTTCGGACCGCCACCATTCCGAACTGAAGCCGGATGAAATTTTCGAAATTTTCCAGTCGGCGTATCTCAATCTTGCTGCTCCGGCTTTCGATATTCACGAAGCGCACTTCATTCAGGGCAAGACGCTCAAGGCGATCGTCTCGGCCATTTATCAGGGCGAGGAAGTCGAATGGTACGCCTCCGGAAACGGCCGCCTGAACGCGGTCAACAACGCCATCAAGGGCGGAACGAGTCTGGAATACACGCTCGAAACGTATACCGAACATTCCCTTTCCAATAATTCTTCCGCCAGCGCTGCCTGCTATGTCGGTCTGCTCTGGCCGGACGGCAGCCGCACATGGGGCGCGGGCACGGATTCCGATATCATTTTCGCCGGAATTCTCGCCCTCGCCTCTGCGCTGAACAATCGCTTTATTCAAGAGGAAAAAGAAGCGCTCGCATGAGCGAAGAAGAGGAGACTGAACTTTATGGCCATGACCATGACCCAGAAAATTCTGGCCAGCCATGCCCGTCTCGATTCCGTTGAAGCCGGCCAGCTGATTTTAGCGGATCTGACAGGCGTGCTGGGCAACGACATTACGACCCCGGTAGCTATTGCCGAATTTGAAAAAGCCGGATTTGATTCTGTATACGATCCGGAAAAAATCAACATTGTACTCGATCATTTCGTCCCCAATAAGGACATCAAGGCTGCCAAGCAGTCCGCTGCGTGCCGTTCCTTTTGTAAAAAACATGAAATTTCCCACTTTTACGATGTCGGCAAGATGGGTATTGAACACGCCCTGCTTCCGGAACAGGGACGAGTAACCGCGGGCGACTGCCTGATCGGTGCCGATTCCCATACGTGTACATACGGTGCGCTCGGCGCGTTTTCGACCGGCGTCGGTTCAACCGATATGGCCGCCGGCATGGCCACTGGTAAGGCGTGGTTTAAAGTGCCTTCCGCTATTCAGGTCGTCCTGAAGGGAAAGCTGCCCCGGTACGTATCCGGCAAGGATGTAATCCTTTCGCTGATCGGCCAGATCGGTGTAGACGGCGCGCTCTACAAATCGCTCGAATTCACGGGCGAGGGCGTGCAGTCGCTTTCCATGGACGATCGCCTCTGCATCTGCAATATGGCCATTGAAGCCGGCGCCAAAAACGGCATTTTCCCCGTGGATGAAAAAACGATCGCCTATCTCAAAGAACACGGCGCCGCGAATCCCGTTATTTTTGAAGCCGATCCGGATGCCGTCTATGAGCAGACGATCGAAATCGATCTCGATCAGCTCGTTCCGGTTGTGGCCTGGCCGCACCTGCCGGAAAATACCCGGCCGGCAAGCGAGTCTGGGGAAGTTCAGATCGATCAGGTTGTCATCGGCAGCTGCACCAACGGCCGCATGGAAGATATGGACGCGGCGTATGAAATTCTCAAGGGCCGTCATGTTGCGAACGGTGTTCGCTGCATCATCATTCCGGCGACCATGGACATTTACAAGCAGTGCATCGCCAACGGCTATCTGATGGCGTTCATTGAAGCCGGCGCTGTCGTTTCAACGCCGACCTGCGGTCCGTGTCTGGGCGGCTACATGGGCATTCTTGCTCCAGGTGAACGCTGCATTTCCACCACCAACCGAAACTTTGTCGGCCGCATGGGCGATGTCACTTCCGAGGTGTACCTCGCTTCGCCCTACACCGCCGCCGCCAGCGCCCTGACTGGATCTATTACCGATCCGAGAAATCCGGATCTGAATTCGAATGACGATATGGAGGACAACGCTCATGAATAATGCCTGCGGAAAAACCTTTCTTTATCCTGACAACGTCGATACGGACGTCATCATTCCCGCCCGCTATCTCAATACTCCGGATGCACAGGCGCTTGCTGAACACTGCATGGAAGATATTGATCCCAGCTTTACGCAAAAGGTAAAAGCCGGCGATCTGATTACCGCGGGATGGAACTTTGGCTGCGGTTCGAGCCGTGAACACGCGCCGCTGGCGATTAAAACGGCCGGCATCTCCTGCGTCATCGCGAAATCCTTCGCGCGCATTTTTTACCGCAACGCCATCAATATCGGGCTGCCGATTCTTGAGTGTGAAGAAGCTGCGAACCAGATCCAGGCCGGCGATGAAATCGAAGTCGATTTCGCGACGGGAACGATTACCGACAAAACGCAGAACAAAAGCTGGAAAGCCCAGCCGTTTCCAGAATTCATTCAGGCCATCATCAGTCAGGGCGGCTGGATGAACTATTTGCGGCAGATGGAAAAAGACTGATTGGAAAGATCGGTTCAGCCGTCCATCGAAGCGATCAGAAACTCAGAAAATAGAGAAATATGCATCTCTGGATTTCACGCGGCAAAAGAAACGTTCAGAGATACAGAATTCTGAATCTGCGAAGTCACAGAAAGACAAAACGCTGAAAACGAACCGTTAAAAACAAAGCAATATAAAACAAAGCGTTAAAAGAGAAAAACCGAAATACGGAGAGAAAAACCATGAAAAAAACCATCGGTGTCATTCGCGGCGACTGTTCGTCGCGCGAAATCGTCGAACAGACGCTGCGCGTACTCGATCGAATTGCCGAAAAATACAATCACGAATGGACGTATGTGCCAATCGCCATGGGCGGCGACGCCATTGACCAGTTTGGCGAACCGCTCCCGCAAAGCGAACTCGACAAATGCCTTGCGGCGGATGCAGTCCTGCTCGGTGCCGTCGGAGGTCCAAAGTGGGAAGGTCTGCCGGGAGACAAACGGCCGGAAAAAGGCCTGCTGGCTCTGCGCAAGGGCATGGGCCTGTTCTCAAACCTGCGCCCGGCGAAAATCTGGCCGCAGCTGGCCGACGCGTCCCCGCTCAAAAAGGAAATTACTGATCAGGGCATCGATTTTGTCATCGTGCGCGAACTGACCGGCGGTGTCTACTTTGGCGAACACACCACAAAAGAAGTGAACGGCGTCCGTCAGGCGCTCGATCTCATGCCATACGATGAAAACGAAATCCGCCGCATCGGCAAAGTCGGTTTTGAAACGGCCATGAAGCGAAACAAAAAGCTTACCCTGGTCGATAAAGCCAATGTCCTCGATACGTCCCGGCTCTGGAGAGCCGTTCTGTACGATCTGGCAAAAGACTATCCGGAAGTGGATTTCGATGTGATGTTTGTGGACAACGCGGCCATGCAGATCTGCAAAAATCCCGCGCAGTTCGATACGATCGTCACCGAAAACATGTTTGGCGACATCCTTTCCGATGAAGCGTCCGAAATTACCGGCTCGATCGGCATGATCCCCTCGTCCTCGCTTGGCGAAGGCACACGGGGCCTTTATGAGCCGATCCACGGGTCGGCTCCCGACATTGCGGGAAAGAACCTCGTGAATCCGCTGGCGTGCATTCTCTCCGCCGCCATGATGCTTCGCTATTCCTTTGGCATGGAAGAAGAAGCGTCCGCCATCGAAAAGGGCGTCGAAGCGGTGCTCAATAAAGGGCTGCGTACAGCCGATATGATGAGCGAGGGTATGACGCAGGTCGGCACCCGCGAAATGACAGATGCGCTGCTCGAAGAACTCGCTGACTGAATTTTTTACTGTACTCAGCGGCTTTACCGGTCAGTCGGTCGCCAGGCCGGATTTGGGAGGGAAAGGATATCCCAGTCAAATCGCAAATCCATCCCCAGGGATATAGCCAAAAAATTCCAAAACTATCAAAACTATATAGAACAGTCAGAAGCGGTTTTCACTCGGCCTTTTCCCTGCTGGGAAAGTGCCGGCTGAAGACCGCTTTTCTGCACAGCCTGCGCTTCTTTGTGCACCGGTTTAAGGAACGGGAAAAAACAAGGAATAAATGCGGGATTCTTTTTGTCAAAGGAAAAAGGAATCACTAAGAAGCGATGAAATTATTCTTAAGTCCTTCTGGAAAGATAGCCCGTCGATATAATCGAACTATCGAGATCAAAAAGGAGGAAGGATGCATGGATTTTCTGGAAATGATGCCCTGGATCTGGGGCGCTCTGGCGGTTCTCTTCGGAATTGTAGAAGCCATGACCGTTTCCATGGTCAGCTGCTGGTTTGCGATCGGCGCTGGCGTCGCCGCACTTGCTGCTCTGCTTCACGCCGCTCTCTGGCTGCAGATTCTTCTGTTTGCGCTGGTTTCCGTTCTTTCCTTTGTTCTGATTCATCGCCGGCTGATCCGTGCATTTCACTTTCAGCCCGAACCGGACGGCGCGCAGGTGTATCTGGGCAAGACGGGACGGGTAACCGAGACGATTCGTCCCAGCCAGGATGGACGCGTACTTGTGGAAGGCCGGGACTGGAAAGCATCGTGTTCTTCCGCCGTCGAAGCCGGAAGTCTGGTTCGAACGCTGCGTCTTCATGGCGTTACGCTTGAAGTCGAGCCGCTGCAGACACCGCCGGGCACGAAAGAATGAGTCCAGGCTGTCTAAAGACGCAAAAGGATATCGAAAAACAGAAATAAAGCTGATCCCGAAAGGGCAGTGAAAAAGAGACTGTAAGGAATTCTCGTATACGAAAGGAAATCGCTGTATGCCCGCAATTTTTAAACTGATCACAATTGTCATTCTCGTCATCGTCGCTCTGCTCGTGCTGACCGGTCTGGTCCAGAGCATCGTGCGGATCGTTCCGCAGGCCCATGCCTATGTCATTCAGCGGCTGGGAACGTATCTCGAAACCTGGGACGTCGGTCTTCACTTCAAGATTCCGGTGATCGATAAAATCGCAAACAAAGTCGATCTCAAGGAACAGGTAGCGGACTTCCCGCCGCAGGCTGTCATTACGAAAGACAACGTCACGATGCACATCGATACCGTGATCTACTTCCAGATTACGGATCCAAAACTGTTTACGTACGGGGTGGAAAACCCGATGAGCGCGATCGAAAATCTGACTGCGACAACGCTGCGAAACATTATCGGTGAAATGGATCTCGACCGGACACTCACTTCCCGTGATGATATCAATACCAAAATGCGCGCTACGCTGGATGAAGCTACCGATCCGTGGGGCATCAAAATCAACCGCGTCGAGCTGAAAAACATCATGCCGCCGCAGTCGATTCAGGAAGCCATGGAAAAGCAGATGAAAGCCGAGCGGGAACGCCGTGAAAAGATTTTGCGTGCCGAAGGGGAAAAGGAATCGACGATTCTCGTTGCCCAGGGACGCCAGGAAGCGGCCATTCTTGAAGCGCAGGCTTCCCGCAAGGCGATGGTAGAAGAAGCGCTGGGTAAAGCCGAAGCCATCAAGGCGGTACAGAAAGCGACCGCAGAAGGTCTGCGCTACTTAGCCGAAAGCGGCATTACCGATGAAGTGCTTCGCCTCAAGGCGCTCGAAGCGTTTGAAAAAGCTGCCGACGGCAAAGCCACCAAAATTATCATTCCTTCCGAAATTCAGGGAGCAGCAGCTCTGGCTCAGGGCATCGTTTCCGCCGTATCCAAACCGGATCCAGAGGGAAGCGACAGCGCCAAAGCGTAAAGCCGCATTTCATTCACAAATCCAGCAGACCGTCGTCCCGCAAAGACGACGGTCTTTCTAATGTCTAAAGCGAAACGAAAGGGAAAAGGGAAGAAACAGAAAAGCACAGACAGGTGACGAGGCTGTCTGTGCTTTTCTGTCTAAATTCAATAAATCCGCGCTCCGAAAAAGAGGGGGGAAATGAGAGCGGATTTTCTGCACGCTTCCCAAAAAGAGGAATCGGGCTGCCGTCGGGCGAAGGGGGGAAAGCCCGGATGAGAAAGAATAATTGGGAATGATAGGGGGAAAATGAAGGGAAGATGCAGAGTGCGGCTGTAAAGCGTGACGTGATGTTTAGAAGCCGTTTCATGACGGTATGAAGGGATTATGAACGGTACATGAATCCGGCTGCTGCTTTTGTTCGATCGGAGCCAAAAAACAGGTAATGTCATTTAGTAAACGTGGGCAGTTGTTTACTAAAATCTTTACGGTTATAGATTACGTTCAGCACAAGATATAATCAATGCACACAACAAAAGAAAACTAAAAAGTTTGCACATTTTAACAATGTTACCGTTTCCCCGGGATAAAAAACAGTACAAACTAGTTCGATTTCTTAAAAATATTTTAAAAAGTGCAAATGACTATCCGGAATTGTGAGAATTAGTACCGATTTTAAAAAGACAACTAAAAAGGTAAAATAAAAGTAAAACTAGGAAAACACGGTGAAAACAAGAGGGAAACAAAGCGGAAAATGGGAAAGGTAAATGGAAAATCATTGGAAAATCAAACAAAAAGTGCCCGGTAAAATACCGGAAAACACGATCCGAAAGACTCCCTGGACGGTTTCGTATTCGCGTTTTTGCTCGAAAAGGGATTCGGTTCGAGAAAACCATCCGGATGCTTTGCCAGGAAAACGCTCTTTTCCCGCACAAACCAGATCAGCAATCGAGACAAAGAAGGATGCGCCCAAGGCATTGCCTTCTCCTCAAAAAACAGATCGATGCAAGGAAGAGGATGTGAGAAAGAGGGGCAGACAGGAAAGAGAAACGGCTCTCTCTCTTTCTGGAGAATTCCTTCCGATCGAATCTGCATCCGTCGCAGAGGTTTGTATCCTTACCGGACAAATACGACAAAAAAACTGGCAGTTACAAAAGACGCATAGTATTCTCAAACTAGCGATACAGATTTAGACGATCGCTTACCGAATGAAAAACGGCAGTCAAAGCTCGTCTTTTTCAGGACGGATCCGCTCAGAAACAGGACGGATCCGCTCAGAAACAGGACGATCCGATTCCTGCAGGCGAAAAGGCAGAAAACGCTGTCTGTTTTTGTCGTTCATCTGGAGGAAAATGTCATGAATCACAAAACGAAAAGCCTGGGAAAAGCCGTACTGCTCAGCGCTGTCACAGCCGCGTTCTTGCCCGCAAGCCTCTATGCAAAAACGCAGACCAGTATAGGCAAGGTGGAGTTTCGGAATGCGGATGATTTTCGCTATGTCCAGCCAGGGCAGACCGGGACGTTTCAGACCGATTTTTTGAAGATCGGCAATGTTCAGCCGACCGGAAAAATCGAACTTCGCTCGCTGACGCCGGATTTACTGGATGTCAGCGAAGAAGGCAACTGGAGCGCAAAAAAGGAAGGCGTTGCCTATGTTACGGCGGACTGGCAGTATTCCGCGGAATCGATTGAAGCGCTGAAGAAGCAGGATCCCGACTGGAAAGATATCCGCCCCGAGACCGTGGAGAGCGTAGCCATCTATATTTCTGGAATCGGTTCGGTCTACCGCCTGTACAACCCAAATACAGGGGAACATCTGTACACATCCGATCTCAACGAAAAGACGGTACTCGCGCAGGCGGGCTGGAGTTATGAGTCGATCAGCTGGCTGAATGCGGCCGATTCGAGCGCTCCGATCTACCGCCTGTACAATCCAAATGCGGGCGATCATCACTATACGCAGGAAAAGAAAGAGGCAGACTACCTGGAAAAACAGGGCTGGCTGCTGGACGGCACGGTGCTGAACGCGGATAGTGAAGATCAGATTCCGGTATATCGTCTCTATAATCCGAATGCCAAAAGCGGAGCGCATCATTTCACCACGGACAAAGCGGAATATGCGTGGCTCGCAGCGCAGGGATGGAAAGAGGAAGGCATCGCGTTTTATACGTCTTCTGCGGACCGTCTTCCAAAAGACGATCTGCCTTTACCCGCTTTACCCGAATAGGTTTTGAACTGCGCTCTTACGGTCTTTGCAGCTGGAGAGGAAAACAAAAACAGCTCATGAAACAGACTTTTTGCACAGAGAACTTCACAACAGTCACGAAGTTCTCTGTGCTTTTCTTATTCCGCTTCTCCAGCAGAAGACGCTCCAAGCGAAGCGTCGGACAGAGCGGTCGAAGAATCGTCCGCAAAAAGACATCCGAAAAGGCGGGCTCGATGCCCGTTTTCTTTTCCCGTTACGGATTCTGGATGGCCTGAAAATAAAAAAATCAGCCGCAAGGAAAGCGGCTGATGCATATAAAATTTTTAAATTCGAACTAGCGGGCAAGATCGCGGTCGAGAATTTCGAACGTCTGTTCGACGCTGTCGGCGATTTCACAGAGCGAGAAAACCGATTCGTGAATGAAACCGGCTTTTTCCATGTCGTGCATAGCCGCAAACAGGGAATCGTAGTAGTGATCAAGGTTGAGAATGATCAGCGGCGCGTTAAGCTGGCCAAGCTGCTTGAGCGTGATGATTTCAAAAAATTCTTCGAGCGTGCCGATGCCGCCTGGCGTAACGATAAAGGCGGTCGACAGCGATTCCATGAACGCCTTGCGCTCACGCATCGTGCGCGTAAAGACGGTATCCTTGCCTTCTTCAAAAAGAACGCCGGGCTGCTGGAAAAAATACGGGGCAATACCAATCGTCTGGCCGTTTTTGCTGAGACAGCCGCGGGTCGCCGCGCCCATCATGCCGGTATCGCCGGCTCCGTTGACTAACATCCAGCCGCGCGAAGCAATGCCCGCACCAATTTCAAAAGCTGCATCTAAATATTTCTGATCGACGGCGTTGCTCGAGCCGCCGTATACGCAAATTCCTGGAGTACGCATAACGTATCCCTCCTGTCTGAATGAGAATGGTTTTGTTTGAAATGAATAAATAAATAATCCGGCTTTGCTGCAAAATGCAAAGCCTTCAAAAGAACAGTCCGCCGCAAATCCGGTGACAAATCGACAACTCTGCCGGAAATTTGAAAGTTTGAAACGTCGAAAGGGGCTCAGGCTTTGGAGGTAGAAGAAACGGGATCGGTGTCTGCAGCCAGATGGCCGTCGGTCACGATGTCCGTTTCGGTTTCCTCGTCTTCAATCGCCGCTTCCATTTCGAGATTTTGCGCGGCGCGCCGGTCGTGCAGATAGCTGTGAATCGTCTGCATGCGGCAGTCCGTTTCAAAAAGCATCTGCGCGCATTCGTAAAGTTCCTGGTTGACGAAGGTGCTTTCGGGAAGATCCTTCTTATAGCGCATCTGGTGTTCGAGCGCTGCCCAGGAATCCATGGCGGTCGTGCGCAGCTGGATTTCAAACTGAATGTTCTCTCCGGTAATATCGCACAGTCCGATCACATGGACCGAGCGATAGCCCGAAGGTTTTGGATGCGCGACGTAATCCTTGATTTCCGTGATCTGGATGCGGTCGAGCGTCTGCAGGCGCTCAATCGCGGAGTAAATATCGTTGAGATAGGAACAGACGATTCGAATGCCCACAATATCGTGCAGCACTTCGGCCGCGTCTTTTACCGTGACTTCATAGCCTAGCCGCTGCAGTTTGGCGGACAGGCTGTCCATCGTTTTCAAGCGGCCGCTGATCGAGCGGATCAGCGAGTGATTGCGGTTGCGTTCGAGATCGTATTTGAGGTTCAGGACAGAGCGGAGAATGTAGTCGTGCGTCTTGAGGCAGGTTTCCATCAGCTGTTTCCAGCTTCTGTCGTTCCATTCCTCTTTTTCGTTTTCACTTTCCATGACTGTCCTCCTTTCGGACAAAATTAAAACAGTTCGCATCGGAAGAGGCCGCGTCATACGCGTAGCCCATTTCGTCAAAGTCTTTCATGACATCCGGCTCTTCTGCCTGTCGGTCGGCGAGAAAGCGGACCATCTGGCCGCGGGCTATTTTGGCATAGACGCCTTTTTCGCGCCGCTTTCCCTTTTCGTCTTCTTCATAAAAGTGAACGTCAATCAGACGAATATACGGACTGACGGCGCGGGAATATTCCTTGGATGCCAGGTTGATCACGGTCTCGTCTTCCAGCGCACTGGCCAGCCGATCGCCCCAGAAGGCGTAAAGACTCTGGCCAAGGGCCGGAATCTGCTGGGCCATTTCCAGACGATAGGGCGTAATGCCATCGAGCGGGCGAAGTACGCCATACAGCGCGCTGAGAATGCGCACATGCGCCTGCACGTAAGTCCATTGCGCGTCTTCAAAGACGCCGGGAGCCATGTACGTAAAGGCGATGCCGTCATAGGCAAGCAGCGCGGGCGTTTTCAAAGGGACAATGCCTTCTTTTTCCTGCAGAAGCGCCTGATAGACGGGTTCAAGCGTGCGCTCGGAACAGCCGTAGAGCGCCTGCAGCTCGTCGCGGCTCATCGCCTGCAAAAGGCGACTGAGCTGATCGTGTTCGGGCAGAAACGCAGGTCTTGTTAATTCAAATTCGTGGTCGTCGCGAACTTTCATCTTTTTCGCGGGAGAGAGAATAATTTTCACGTCTCTATTATAGGGAAAATCGGCAGGCTGTATGCCTCAATCCCGAAAGGCCAGGACCGCAAAAAGAAGTGCAGGCTGCGCGTACAGACCCGAAAAGATCAGGATAGGACAAAGGGGCTGTCTCTGGCGCGGCATTTGCTTCGCTCTTGGGACAGCTCCTTTTGTTTTACGCTTTTTTGCCGGGCAGAACAGGCCGGACGCTCAGTGGTCCGCTGGCGTTTTTTCCGACTTGAATCCTATGGTCTGCAGGACATTTCCCTTAGCCTGCAGATCGTAGAGATCCAGCCGTCGCAAAGACCAGAACGGGGAGCGGTGCCGGATTTTCTGGACCTGGTCTGGATCGATGTCGACCAGAAGCAGACCTTCTTCGCCATTGAGAGCAGCGAGAATCTGACCGTCGGGCGACACGGCCATGGAATGGCCGTAGCTCTGGTACGATCCATAGTCCGCGTGGGCCGGATTAGCAGCCAGCACGAACACTTCGTTTTCCATCGCCCGCGTCTGGATCAGCGGCGCCCAGTGCTTTTTGCCGGCATGGACGTTAAAGCCGGCGCACACCGCCAGTAAAAAGCAGTCTTCGCAAAGCAGGCGGCAGACTTCCGGAAAGCGGACGTCAAAACAGATCGCAATAGCGATATTTCCCCACGGGCTCGCAAAGCGAACGAGCGCATCGCCGGGAGTAAAAACTTCCGATTCTCTGTAGTCGTTTTTTCGGGTATGCACTTCCAGAAGATGCAGCTTGTCGGCTTGGGCGACGATTTCGCCCTGATCGTTAAAGACCAGACACGTGTTGTAGAGCGATTTTTCGCCGCCGCTTCTGTTTTTGTCTTCATGAAAAAGCGGAATGGTGCCCGCAAGAATCCAGATGCCGTTTTCTCTGGCCGCTCTGGAAAAGGCAGGAAGAATGACTTTGCTGTCGTGGGCGTGGGCCCGGATGTTTTCGTGAATAAAGGGCGTATTCCAGAGTTCACCAAAAAGAATCAGATCGGCGCCCAAAGCGGCCGCCTGTTCGATCTGAACGAGCGCTTTAGAAAGATTGGTTTCGAGATCGTCGGTGACTTCGATCTGCGCAATGGCGGCTTTCATTCGATCCACCCCTGCGCTTTCATCCAGGTGGCAATGCCGCCTTCTTCGACGGGCGGGGTATGGGCCGGATAGCGATCGAGCGCGGTCTGTTCGCCTTCGGCCATGGCCACCGGACAGGCGGCGTTGTCGAGCATGTCGAGATCGTTGAAGGAATCGCCAAAGGCCGCATAGGCGTGCTCGGGCAGATTCCAGTGCTTCATGAGCCGGGAAATGCCTTCAAACTTGGATAGATCGTCGCGGGAAATGTCTGCGGAATATTTCGTATAGTGCACGAACAGACCATCCAGAGCGTCCAGCTCCTTTCGCAGGGCAAGCGGATCGGGCACGCACATGGAAATTACGCTCAGGGACTGCTCGGGAGTCCACGCGTGACGCGGCAGTACGGGCGTATGGATGGAGTCGAGTTTTGGCTGATAATACTTTGCGTTATCAAAGACGAACGCCTGGCTTCCGGAAACGAAAAATCCGGCATCATGTTTTCGCCCGGTCTCGATCAGCGCTTCGATCGTATGCGGATCAAGCGTCTTGCAGAAGAGAACGTTCTGATTTTCGTCATAGACGCAGGCGCCGTTTCCAGCGACAACCCCGTCCCACAGTCCGTTCTGGGGCCCGAGCAGGATTTCGGAAAGCTCAAGCGAGCGGGCGGTGCACAGCGCGCAGAACACCCCCTGTTTTCTCAGTTTCTGGACCATCTCCAGATAGCCTTCGGGAATACGGCCCAGACGATGGCTGAAAAACGTGTCGTCAATATCAAAGAAGACGGCGCGCACATCTGCGGGAATTTTGCGCTGGGAAGAATCGGGTACAGACAGAGAATTGAAATCGGGATTTGGACGGGTCATAAACGAGGACCTCCTTTTTCATGGATTCGAATGGATGATTCGATTCTGATTTTTGTATAGATGGCTGTGGCCGAAAAAGGCGGCAGGCCGCCTGCGTTTCGACAAGCCGATCTAACGATAGAAAAAGCGTACCGGAATACGCACGCAAACCAAAACGCTTGGGTTCAAAAGAATCCAGAAACCGACGCATTCCCAGACAGGATCTTTCAAACGAGGCCTTTCGAGGAAAAACTCTGCGATTGAACAGGCAATGGCGCCAGAGTGGGGCAGGGAGCGGATTAAACTGAAACCAGTAAGAAAAAATCGGGAAGTGAAACACGCGATCCGAGCGGATTCCCGAAACAAAGTCCGGCAGCGTGACCTGCGCAAGAGAGAAGGCTATAGCCGGAGGAAGGAAGAAAATTCACAATGGCAATTTATAAGTGTGCCCCGCAGTCGGTTGTGGAATCGAGTGCAGCCAAGGACGCAAGACTGCTGAGCGTCAGCCGTCAGAATCTGGATGAACAGGCCTTTTTCCTGTTTTCCGGTACGCCGGAAACGTCTTCGATTCTCGTGAATACCGAGCTGGCGGGTCTTTCCGTTTACGACTGGTATTCCCGCCAGGACGAAAAGACGCTGGGCAAGAAGTCCAGACCGTATTTGTATGTCCCGTTTGAAATCGAAAAAATCAGCGCGCCCCAGGACGGCTCGGTCATCATCAACAACGAAGAAAACGAAGCGATCGTCTATACGATGGAAGCGCCGGCTGAACAAGTGATCTATTTCAATAAGACAGAAGCCCTGAGTCTTCCGGGCGATCACGCGGGTTTTGAACCGGCTTCCCTTCAGAACGATTTTCTGGCGTGGCCGACCGAGCCGGGCAGCGTGTTCGCGTTTAATCCGGGTCTGACTCTGGTCCTGACCGCACCGGCGTTTGTGCTCATGTTCAGTTCGCTGCTTAAAGGCGACGGCACCCAGCCGAAAATCGCCGATGAGGGCAAGACGTTTTACGTGAAGGACGGTCAGGCGAAAAATTCGCTGATCGGCTACACGTCCGTTTTTAAAATCGATAAATGCGAACTCGACGGCTCGATCGTTCTTTCCACAACGGATGAGAGCTATCAGATTCTGCTTCTGATCGGCGGCGAAGCCGTGATCAGCCAGAAAGACGAAGTCATTCACGCCCAGGCTGGCACAGCCGTTCTGATTCCGGCCAACGAAGAAAATGTGGTTGTGACCGGAAACGCGCAGTTTGTCAGCCTGCAGCTGCTCTAAGACAAAAGCGTACAGGCAAGACGAGACGCCAAAGACGGCAACACTGGAAAACCGATGAAAAAGAAAAGGAACCCGCGCGGTTCCTTTTTCACAGGACGAAGGCCGAAAGCAGCGGACATATTCCGATGCGTACGATCGGGCAGGAGTCCTATGGGGAGCCGTTTGAGGAGATACGGCGGATTTTCTATAATGGGAGCCATGAATCAGAATGCCCTGCTGGAATGGTACAAAAACAATCACCGCGAACTTCCGTTTCGCTGCAACCGGGACCCGTATCGAATCTGGGTTTCCGAAATCATGGCGCAGCAGACCCGCATTGAGGCCATACTTGGCGCGTACGAGCGCTTTATGAACGCCTACGACTCCATCGAAAAGCTTGCCGACGCCGATGACGATGAATTGATGAAGCTCTGGCAGGGCCTGGGCTACTATTCGAGAGCTCGCAATCTGAAAAAAGCGGCGCGGCTTTGCGTCGACTGCTATGACGGAAAGCTTCCAAAAACGAAGGCGGAACTGAAAGCTCTGCCGGGCATCGGCGACTATACCGCCGGCGCCATCGCATCGATTGCCTATGGCGAGCGCGTCAGTGCCATCGATGGAAACGTCATCCGCGTCTACGCCCGTTATTACGGCCTTGAAGACGATTTTTCGATCGCCAGAAACCGCAAAGGACTCGAAAAGCGCGTCCAGGCCGATCTGCCCGAAGAAAAATGGATGCCCTTATGGAATCAGGCGCTGATGGAACTGGGCGCTCTGATCTGTACGCCGAAAGCCGCGCGCTGTGCGGACTGTCCGCTTTATCCGGACTGCGTAAGCGGCCGCAGCGAAAATCCTCTGCGTCTTCCCGTTCCCAAGCAGAAAGCTGCAAGGCCGCAGGAAAAATTTACAGTGTACGTATGGTATGCGAAAGACGCGGACGGGTCGATCTGGATTCATCTGCGCAAGCGTCCGGCGTCGGGCCTGCTTGCGGGACTGTATCAGTTTGACGAAGAAAAGCCGGATCCCGTTTTGTCTGAACAGCCGCTTGGCGAACACCGCCATCTGTTCAGCCACCGCGAATGGTGCATGGAAGGCGTGCTTGTCGAAACGGAAAAACAGACGGATTTTCTGCGGCTGGAAAGCGCCTGCGCAAACTGCTCAATTCCTTCCGCTTTTCTTCCGTTTTTAAAACGCACGCTCAAAATTCTGAAAAAGGAAGATATCCCGCTTCATTTCGGAATGCACAGATCTCAGGAGGTCATACATGGAAAAACTGAATAAGCCGATCCGAATGGTCGTCTGCGATCTGGATGGCACGCTGCTCTACAGCACGAAAAAAATTACGGATCGAAACAAGGACGCCATATGCGCGCTGCGAAATCGCGGCGTGAAATTTGGCATCTGCTCCGGCCGTTCGGCGGTGGCGCTCAAAACGATGCTCGCTTTGTGGGGGATCGATCAGGATGTGGATTTTGTGATCGGCTTTAACGGCGCGATGTATATGGATTCGGCGACCGGAAGCATCGAAGAAACCGACTGGCTGACGCCCGAAGCGATCGCGCCGGTCATGGAATCTTTAAAAGGCTATCGTCTGGCGATGGCGGAATATCATGGAGACGGGCTGTATTCAACAGCCGACAATCCGATCGTACGCCAGATGGCCAGACGCAACCGGCTGAGCTTTCACAAAGTCAGACCCGACTGGCTGCTGCGAAACAGTCTGAAATTCATGGCCGTCGGCATGCCCTGGACCATTTCCCGCTATTTGAAAAGCGGCGAGCCGGCCCGCCTGAAAACCGCCCGCGTATTTCGCTCCGGACCGTTTTTGCTGGAATTTGTTCATCCGCAGCTTTCCAAGCTGGAAGGCGTCAAAAAGGCGTGCGAGCGCTTTGGCTGTTCGCTGGATGAAGTCGTGACGTTTGGCAATGACAATAACGATCTGGAAATGTTAGCGGGAACGGTCGGCGTGGCCATGGCCAATGCGCTGCCGGCCATAAAAGAAGCCGCGAAATACGTCACCGCCTCCAACCGGCACGACGGTACGGCGGTGTTCATGGAAAAGTACATTCTCACCCAGCCTCCCCTGCAGCCGGACAAGCCGGAGTCATCGAAATAAACCCCGTCTGGATCGAAACACGGAAGCAGACTGCACAATTCTGAATTGCCCATGCAGGACTTCTTTCCTGAAGATTTGGACATACACATTGGACATACACAAAGGAATAAGGATTACTGTTATGAAAAAGGAAGATACCATTGAAAGCTTTACGCTCGATCACGACAAGGTGATCGCGCCTTACGTTCGGCTGATCGGCACCGAAACCGGTCCGAAAGGCGATGTCATTTCCAATTTTGACGTTCGTCTTACGCAGCCAAACCTCGATTTTATCGACAACGCGTCGCTCCACACGCTTGAGCATCTGCTCGCCAAATACCTCCGTCCTCAGTTCGACGGCTATATCGACTGCTCGCCTTACGGATGCCGCACCGGCTTCCATCTGCTCGTCTGGGGCGAACCGACGAGCGAAGAAGCGGCCAGGGCGCTGAAAAAAGCGCTCGAACAGGTGACGGAAACGACCATCGATCAGGTTCCGGGTCTGCACCGCAAGGAGTGCGGCAACTATAGGGAACATTCGCTTGAGGGCGCCAAAGCCTGGGCGACCCGCATTCTCGCACAGGGCATTTCCAGCAACGCCTTCGAGCGCGAAGAAGTCTAGACCCCGGCTTTCCGGAAAAACGAATAAGGAAAATCGAACAGAGAAAAAGGAAACGATTCCCTCGCACAGCCGTGTACAGGCAAAGCGGGTCCGTCGTTTCCTTTTTGTTTTGTATGGCCCATTGGATGACGTAAGTTTTAAGCAGGAAAAGCCTGTCCGTTTCGAGCGCTCGAAACGGGCAGGCGAGAGGTTTATCGAGAATACGGAAAAGCGAAAGACCGTTTAGTCCGCGAACGGAATGCCGTACCAGGCAATGCCTTCGTCTTTCCAGCCGTTAGCAGTCAGGAAGTCCTGTTCGCGCCTGCTGGCGGTGTAGTTATGGGAGCCGGCTTTCGCGTTTGGATTGTAGGCCCGGTAAAGCGGCTGCGCGTTTTCCGTATTTTCCGGAGAATACCAGCCGATCTTTTCGTCTTTCCATCCCTGCGTGATGAGGAAATTTCTTTCCTTTTCGCTCATCGTGTAGTGATGATCGCCCGCGTTTTCGTTGTAGAGACGATAAACCGGCTTGCCGCTGCTGGCGGCCAGCCAGCCGATGCCTTCATACCACCAGCCGGCTTCAATCAGCGCGTTGCGCTCTCTGAGCACGGCGGTATAGAAGTGTTCGCCGGAGTTTGGATTGTACATGCGAAACATGATCTGCGTGTTTTCCGGGGTCTTTGGAAGATAGGCACCCTCTACAGCGTTCTGCGCATACTGCTGCAGCTGCGCGCGGATCTGATCGGTCGTATAGACGGGTTCGCCGTTCGGGCTGTACTGGAAGACCTGACCAAAAACGGACCGGTATCCGGTACGGTTGTTTGTGCCGACCGCAAAACCGGTGACGGTATAGTCCTTGTTTACGATGTTCTGATAGTGGCCGCCATTGGATGGCTTTTCCAGCGTGTACCAGCCGTAAAACGGATTCATGAACTGGCCAAGCGGAACGCCGGGGATCTGTCCCCAGCTCAGGTTTTCGCCCACACTAAAAAGACCGGTATGATCTTCGAGACTGCTGGACGCGTCGGCCTGCACCATGGAAATGGCCATCAGGGAATACGTTACGCCAAGAGCTGGAAGACCTTCCGAAGCCCGAATCTGGTTGCACTGATCAATATAGTCGAGCGCCATCCAGAAATGCGGAAGCGTGATGGTGTCGTTGGGATCATCCAGCGAGCCAAGCGTGTTTTCGAGACCGAAAGCCAGAATCGAGGCGGCTGCCGGCGACTGCGTCATGAAAAAGCCAAGAACGTCCAGGGCCATCGGGTCCTGATGCCGGTATGGTGCCAGCCACTGGGCGACCGTTTTTGAATCGTAGGGAACCGCGATATTGACGTGTGCGATTTCCGGGAGAATGTCTTCATCATACGGGGTATACGCGTCGCTGCTGTCCAGGATGTATGTCTCGCTGCTTTCCTGCTGCATCGGCTGAAGTTCTGCGGATGCAGACTCTTCGCTTTCCTTAGCCATCACGCTGACGGGCGTGCTCGCGCCAAGAAGCCCGACAAGCGCAAGGACCAGAGCAGACTGGATTTTTTTCTTCATCTTTTCCTCCTTGTTTCTGCACAGTAAATCCGACGCTTCTGCCATGCGGCGAGACCGGAAAAGCACATGCGGCCGCATTACGCCAGCCTCATGCCATACACGGTTTCTTCTGTGCAGACTGACCAGCCTATTCTGACACGGATCGCGCCAAATCGAAAACCGCGTGGCATCGCGGCTTCGCATTAGAGAAAAGCATTTCTCGTCAGAACCGACGAAAAAACACTCCACCGGTTTAAAGGCAGACAGAAGAGAAAAAACAGGAATCGGATCACGCTCCTGGCGCATGTGAAAATTCCCTTCAGACCGATCCATTCGGATAAAGGATTTTTCCGATGTAAAACGTTTTCCGTGTACATTTGGAAAATCGGGTCCGCTTTCCGCAAAGACGATGGAAAGCTTTCTCGAAAAAATCTTCAAAAGCTCTGTGAAAACGACAGGCTGTCCGGATCCCTTTCGACGACTGAAAAAAACAGTCGGAATCGAAGGGGGTCCGGGCAGAACCGGCCGCTCTTTTGAGAAGGAAGCATTCAGACTGGTATGACGTTCTCATCCCTTTGAGATGAAACGGGCCGAATGGCGGTATAGAAAAATGGAAAAAAGAAGAAACGGATGTATTAAAAAGCGCATGCAGGCTTTTTAAATACGCAAAAATAATGATCCGTAAAGAAGATTTCCAATATTTAACGGTGTATTTATGCTGAATAGCGTATGATACTTTTCATTCCTGCAAGCCGTGCTTTTCCTGTAGACTTTCTAGGAAAAATGCGAAAATTTCGGGGAAAAAGCCGGCAGGGAAAACCCGTACGGATCGGGTTTTCCGGCCGTATCCGCTTTCAATAAGCCATAGAGGTTCATGAGCGGCTATGATAGAATGAAATGAATTCGTATGAGATTTGAGAGGAGAAACACATGGCTCTTTTTGGAGGTCTGTTCTCTGAGGACGCTAGAGAACTGAAAAAACTGGAAAAAACAGCAGATCTCGTTCTTGCCCGCGAGCAGGAAATGAAGAATCTGTCTGATGATGAACTGAGACATAAAACCGATGAATACCGTGAACGTCTTGCCAAAGGCGAAACGCTTGATGATCTTCTGCCGGAAGCCTTCGCGACAGCCCGCGAAGCCGCCAGCCGCGTGATCGGTGAAAAGCCGTTCAAAGTGCAGGTTGAAGGTTCCATTGCGATGCATCGCGGCGACATTGCCGAGATGAAAACGGGTGAAGGTAAAACGCTGACAGCCACTATGGCGGTTTACCTGAATGCCCTCGAAGGCAAAGGCGTTCATGTTATTACCGTCAATGAATACCTCGCCGGACGAGATGCGGCCTGGATGGGCGAAATTTACCGTTTCCTGGGTCTGACCGTCGGCGTAAACAAGCATGAAATGAGCGAAGCGCAGAAACGAGAAGCGTACAACTGCGACATTACGTACACCACCAACTCCGAACTTGGATTTGACTACCTGCGCGACAACATGGCCCGCCGCGTCGAAGACCGCGTACAGCGCGGCCTGCACGTCGCCATCGTCGATGAGGTCGACTCCGTTCTGGTCGATGAAGCGAGAACCCCGCTGATTATTTCCGGGGGTTCGAAAGATACCGCAAACCTCTACATTGCGGCCGACCGCTTCGTAAAGACTCTGACCGCTCCGGAGTATGAATACGACAAGAAAACGAAGGAAAAGGAACTGCTTTCCGGCGACTACGACATCGATGAAAAAATCCGTCAGTGCATTCTGACCGACAGCGGTGTAGAAAAAGCCGAAAAGTTCTTCAATGTACCGAACCTGTACGACCTGAACAATACCCAGCTCGTACACCACATCAACCAGGCGCTGCGTGCCAACTACATCATGACCAAGGACGTGGAATACGTAGTCAGCGATGATTCCGAAATCGTCATCGTCGACCAGTTCACCGGACGTACCATGCCGGGACGCGTATTCTCCGAAGGTCTGCACCAGGCCATCGAAGCGAAGGAAAACGTGCCGATTAAGGAAGAAACGTCTACCCTGGCTACGATTACCTACCAGAACCTGTTCCGTCTGTACGACAAGCTGGCCGGCATGACCGGTACCGCCAAGACCGAGGAAGAGGAATTCTTAAGCACGTATAACATGCGCGTTATCGTCATCCCGACAAACCGTCCGATCGCCCGTCAGGACCTTCCGGACGAAATCTACGTGCACAAGAGCGATAAATACAAAGCGCTCGTTGCCAAAGTCAAGGAACTTTACGAAAAGGGCCAGCCGGTTCTGGTCGGCACCATCGCCGTAGAAGTTTCCGAACTGCTTGACAAGATGCTCAATGACGAAGGCATTCCGCACGAAGTGCTGAACGCCAAAAACCACGCGCGCGAGGCGGAAATCATCGCCAAGGCCGGCCGTCCAAAATCCGTAACGATCGCCACCAACATGGCTGGCCGCGGTACCGACATCAAGCTGACTAAGGAAAGCCGCGAACTCGGCGGTCTGGCTGTTCTCGGTTCCGAGCGTCACGAATCCCGTCGTATCGACAACCAGCTGCGCGGCCGTTCCGGCCGTCAGGGCGACCCCGGATTCTCCCGCTTCTACGTTTCTCTCGAAGACGATCTGATGGTTCGCTTTGGTACCGACAAGCTCAAAAACCTGTTCTCTTCGCTGGGCGAAGGGCAGATTGAGTCCAAACAGGTTACCCGTTCGATTACAATGGCTCAGAAGAAGGTCGAAGGCTCGAACTTCGATACCCGTAAAAACGTTCTGGACTACGATGACGTTCTGCGAAGACAGCGTGAAATCATTTACGACCAGAGAAACAAAGTTCTCGAATCCGACGACGTATCGGATATGGTCAGACTGATGATGGAAAAAGTCATCGAGCAGACGCTCCAGGCGGACCTGTCGGATGAGCGCAAAGGCGAAGTCGACCTGCCGGAACTCGTCCGTTCCCTCGAAGTGCTCGGCCTGAAAGGCGATCGCGGCTTCCATGTCGAGGAGCTCGAAGGCAAGAACTTCAACGAACTCAAGGACTACATTTTCAACCGGGTATGGAAAGAATTCGACGAAGAAATCGATCTCGTCCGTGAACCGTTCAAACGCTACGAAAAGGACATCGTTCTGGCCACCATCGACCGCAACTGGGTTGCGCACATCGACCTGATGGAAAAACTGCGCGCCGGCATCGGTCTGCGCAGCTACGCCCAGAACAACCCGCTGCAGCAGTACGTGCAGGAAGGCTTTGACATGTTCGAGGAAATGAACCGTCGAATCGACCGCGAAATCGTTTCGAACCTTCTGAAATTCCGCGCGCCGAAACCGCAGCCGACGAACAAGGTCGAGCAGGT
This sequence comes from Allobaculum fili, assembly GCF_020969955.1. Taxonomy (NCBI): domain Bacteria; kingdom Bacillati; phylum Bacillota; class Erysipelotrichia; order Erysipelotrichales; family Erysipelotrichaceae; genus Allobaculum; species Allobaculum fili. The sequence continues at coordinate 24,735 of NZ_JAHDSX010000023.1, forward strand.
TCGGGAAGCCGCTAAAGAAAGAGTGCAGAAGTAATGGAACTTTTTGAACTGAAACAAATGCTTGCTACTCACCTGGAGAAGTTGGACTCTCTGGGTGAGTCGCTTTGACCTGCCATCCAAGGAAAAGCAGATTGAAGACTACGACCGGCAGATGCTGGCGGAAGATTTCTGGAGCGATCAGAAAAAAGCCCAGAGCGTAATCCGCAAGCAGAACTCCTTAAAGGACATTGTCACCTCCTATAACGAACTGCGCGCCGACATGGATTCCGTTTCGGAAGCGTATGACGTGCTCAAGGAAGAGATGGACGAGGATCTGCTGGAAATGGCCTCGGAAGAAATGGAAGAGGCCGCAAAGAAAATGGAAACCTTCCAGGTGAAGGTTCTGCTGTCGGGGGAATACGACGATTCCAACGCCATTCTGGAATTCCATCCGGGAGCCGGCGGAACGGAAGCGTGCGACTGGGCGTCCATGCTCTATCGCATGTACACCCGCTACGCACAGAATAAGGGCTGGAAAGTAACCGTGCTCGACTATCAGGAAGAACAGGAAGCCGGTCTGAAATCGGCGACCATCCTGATTGAGGGCGAAAAAGCCTACGGCTATCTCAAAGGCGAAAAAGGCGTGCATCGTCTGGTGCGCATTTCGCCCTTCGATGCGGGTGCTCGCCGTCACACTTCGTTTGCGTCGGTGGAAGTCATGCCGCAGTTTAACGACGACATCGAAATCGAGATCAAGCCGGAAGATCTTCTTGTGGAAACCAAACGCGCGTCCGGCGCGGGCGGTCAGCACATTAACAAGACCGACTCCGCGATTCGCATGGTCCACCTGCCGACGGGCATCGTGGCGACCTGCCAGTCTGGACGAAGTCAGATTCAGAACCGTGAAGAAGCCCTGCGCATTTTGAAATCCCGGCTGCTTCAGCTGGAAATCGAAAACCAGCAGAAGAAAATCGCCGAACTGCGCGGTGAAGTCAAAGCTAACGAATGGGGATCCCAGATCCGTTCGTACGTTCTGCATCCCTACACGATGGTCAAGGACGCAAGAACCGGCTGCGAAACCAGTCAGGCCCAGAGCGTGCTCGACGGGGATCTGGACGGATTCATCTTCGCTTGGCTGAACTCCCAGGTCAGCTGATCGCGAATTTTGTACAAGGCTGTAAACCGGCCGGCGCTCAAAACGAGATGCCGACTGGTTTTTTGTATGCTGCAAAGCGGAAAGAAAAAGATTCGGCAGAAACAGACTTTTTCAAAATCGCTCAGGAAAGCCGGGAAACGGGACATTTTCCAGACACCGCGCTCTCACTCTCGATGAAGAGCGATAGGATGGAAACAGGACGATAAAAAACGGACGGCTTTTGAGCGGACTGCGGCTGACGACGGGGTCCGATCGTCATGCGGGAGTGCTCCCAGGCCGATCCCAAAAGTAAAAGCCAGTTCAGGATGGCAAGAAAGGATTTCCAATGAAAATTCATGAGACGATTCTGGATGTGATCGGCAATACGCCCCTGGTGGAAGCCGGTGTACTGGAACAGGAAAACGATTCGAAAGCCCGCGTGGTCTTCAAGCTGGAAGCGCTCAATCCGGGCGGATCCGCAAAAGACCGCATTGCGCTGCACATGATTGAAAAAGCCGAAAAAGAAGGGCGCCTGAAAAAAGGCATGACCATTATTGAAGCCACTTCCGGAAATACCGGCATCGGCGAAGCGCTCGTGGGCGCACGCAAAGGCTATCGCACGATTATTGTTATGCCGGATTCTATGTCGATAGAACGCCGCAATCTGCTTAAGGCCTTCGGCGCGGAAGTCGTTTTGACCAAAGGCAGAGAAGGCATGGCCGGCGCGGTAGCCAAAGCCGAAGAAATCGGAAAAGAAATCGGCGATGTCTTTGTACCGGGTCAGTTTGAAAATCCGGACAACCCTGAAACGCACTATCTGACGACCGGTCCGGAAATCTGGGAAGATACGGACGGCAAGGTCGACATTTTTGTTGCCGGCGTCGGCACGGGCGGAACGCTCAGCGGTGTCGGAAAATACCTCAGGGAAAAAAATCCGAACGTGAAAATCGTGGCGGTCGAACCCGCCGGCTCTCCGCTGCTTTCGGGCGGCAAAGCCGGTCCACACAAGCTGCAGGGCATTGGCGCCAACTTCATTCCGGATACGCTCGATCGCTCGATTTATGACGAAGTGATCGAAGTCAGCGACGAAGACGCGCTGAAAACGGGCCGGGATCTGGCGCGCAAGGAAGGTATTCTGGCCGGCATTTCCTCCGGCGCGGCGGCAGCCGCGGCTTTAGAACTGGCTTCCCGTCTGGAAAACGAAGGCAAGCTCATTGTGGCGCTCCTTCCCGATACCGGCGATCGCTATCTTTCCAGCGAAATGTTTACAGACTGATCGAATACAGATACACAATCGAAAAAGAATATGAGAAAACGGCAGGCCGCAAAGGGCCTGCCGTTTGCCGTATAGGGGACACATGGTTTAAAAGAAGCGCTGCAGGCACAACTCGCTGGTTTTGACGATATATACCGCTTTTCTCCCCCCCATACGGCATAAAAATTGCGATATATGTTTTATGCCAAGAAATGTAAAGGGTTACATCAAAAACAGGAGAAAAAGAAAATGGTAAATCGTTTTGTTCCCAATGCCGTTTCCTATCACGGCAAAGGGGGGATTCAGGAAATTCCTGGAATCGTCCGAAGCAAAGGCTTCAAAAAAGCGTTTATCGCGACCGACCCGGATCTGGTGAAATTTGGCGTAACGAAGAAAATTACCGATCTGCTCGACGCGAACGGCATGGACTACACAGTCAATTTCGACATCCAGCCCAACCCGACCATCGAAAATGTGCAGCACGGCGTCAAAGCGTATAAGGAATCCGGTGCAGACTCCATGATTACCGTCGGCGAAGGAAGCGCATGGATACCGGCAAAGCCATCGGCATTATCATCAACAACCCTGAGTTTGCGGACGTTCGCTCGCTCGAAGGCGTTGCCGACACGAAAAATCCGACTGTCTTCACCATTGCTGTCCCGACGACAGCAGGAACCGCTGCCGAAGCGACGATCAACTACGTGATCATCGATCCAGAACGCAAGCGTAAATTCGTCTGTGTCGATACGAACGACATTCCTAACGTGGCGATCGTTGACCCCGACATGATGAGTTCCATGCCTAAAGGGCTCAGAGCTGCAACCGGAATGGATACGCTGACGCACGCAATTGAAGGCTGCACGACCGCAGCGGCCTGGGAACTGGCCGACTGCCTCAACCTGGAAGCCATTCACCTGATCAGCCAGAATCTGCGCAAGACGGTCGAAAACGACCCCGAAGGCCGTGAAGGCATGGCGCTTGGTCAGTTTGTAACCGGCATGGCGTTCTCGAACGTCGGCCTGGGCATTGCCCACTCCATGGCGCACACACTCGGTGCGTTCTACAACGCGCCCCATGGCGTAGCGTGCGCAATCCTGCCGCCCATCGTGATGGAATACAACCAGAAAGCAACCGGCGATAAGTTCAGAAAAATTGCGGAAGCCATGGACGTCGATACGACGGGCATGAGCGAAAAGGAATACCGCAAAGCTACCATTGACGCGGTGAAGAAACTTTCCGCCGACGTAGGCATTCCAGAAAAGCTGGATGCGCTGCGCGAAGAAGATCTCGATTTCCTTGCCGAATCCGCCTATGCAGATGCGTGCCGTCCGGGAAATCCGAGAGAAACCTCCGTTGCGGACATGAAGGACCTGTCCCGTAAACTGATGTAATCTGACGCGATCCGCTTTTACCCGGCATGGCGAAGCGGATCTGGGAACATACGCTGTTCTGAACCGATTTGCGGCTCTGATGCAAAGATCCGATCAAGGACCTGAACGATCAGAGCCGCATTTCTTTTTGTCCTGTTTCTTTATTCCTTGTCGACCGGTTGTGTCTGCCTGTGGGCGTCTGAAGAGAATTTCGGATTTCTTGGTGCGGCAGGGCGTCTGTCCTAAAATGGAAGCGATAAAGAAGAATCCAGTCCGTTAACGCTCTGGAAGAAAGGAGAATACAGAATATGGGTATGTTTGATTTTTTAACGTCCGGCGCAATTGAGGAAATGCTGAATGCGATGAGCGACGAAGAAAAGAAACAGATTCTGGAGCAGGCGCACAATCTTGCCCAGAACATGGATATGCAGACGCTTGCAAGGCAGATGTCCGATCTCTCGGACATGTTTAATACCGAGAGTACAGGACAGCCGGAGACAGAGACCGATTCTGAACAGAAAAACGGCGCGCAAAGCGGCGTTGAAGAAGAGCGTATGGAAGAAAATGCCGATCCAGATTCCGTAAACCAGAGCGCTGATCCGTTGGAAGAGGAGCCGGCTGGATTCGTAAGCGAAGAACAGGAAGCTGAAAAAGAAGAGACCGCAGAAGAAGAGACCGCAGAAGAAGAGACCGCAGAAGAGGAAAGCGAAGAAGAAGCCGAAGGCGAAGAGGATGAAACTGAAGAGGATGAAGAAGAGCCGACAATTGATGCCTTCTTTGGTTTCCGTCCGATTCTGTGCACGGCGATGGATGCGCAGACCAGAGAGTTTCTGGAAGCGGCGATGGATCTGGAAATTTACTATGAAGACATGGAAAATCCGGATCTGAGCGCGTCCGTTCTGTTTTTAGCCAAGGCGCTTCTCAGCCTGCTTCGTGAAGGTGTCTGTCCGTATCTGGCGGAACTTGGCGTGCCCGGCTTTAATCGTCCCGACGATACCCGGCTGGAAGACTACACACGCTTTGCCTCGGATACTTCATTTGACTTTTCCATTCTCAACGACAGAAAGCAGCGCGTTCTGGCAGGAAGTCTCATGAATGAAATCCTGCATTCCACCGCACTGTGCGCTCTGGCAGAAGCCCTTTACAGCGCACAAAACGATCGCATCGATCAAAAGACGCTTCAGGAACTCAAAGCGCAGCTGGAAGAAGAAGGTCTTCTCGAAAAGCTGGTTTTGCTGGAAAACGCCTGATTCATTCCGATGCGATTCAAATGAAGCTTCCATACTAGACGAAAGCACCGGCTGATCGGGATCGAACAGCCGGTGCTTTTAAAACCGAAGAAATGTGAATTGCAATAAATGGCGCTTAGCGGCTCTTGCGTGTCGCAAAGGCGTCAAAGCAGAGAACAACTGCCTGAACGATCAGCGCAACGCCGGCAATCGTCATAATCGTATCGATGATGGATCCGGGTTTGATGACGAGGAAAATGCCAAGAGCCAGAAGGCAGAGGGCAACAACCAGGGAGAATACCCAGCTCGAAGCGCCATAGCTTTTTAAGACGAGCGAAGACTGAATCTGAACAATCGAGTTGATCACGAGCAGAACGCCGACGATGATCGGGATGAAGTTGATGATCGTATGCGGCCAGCACACCATGATCAGACCGAGAACCAAAGACGGAACGCCGGAAAACATCGGAGCTGTATCGGCGGATTTGTGGACGCCGAAATAGACGTAAAGCATGTAGGCGCCATAGGCGATCAGAACAATGCCGATGATGCGGACGACGGTCGTCAGAATGCTGCCCTGGAAGAAGCAGAGCGCCAGTCCGCAAAGCAGATAAAGAAGCGCCAGAACGAGCGTATCCTTTACGTTGAAATTAAACATATACCTTTTCATTTGAAAACCTCCAGATCTTCTGTCTCCATTATCGCCGAATTGAAAGGCAATAAAAGCAGGCAGGCCCGAAAGAGTCGAAAGAGATAGATAGAACGACCGTACTGTCTAAACGCAAAGACTGCCTTTCTGAAGCAGAACGTAAGAAGCGGATCGAAGAAACAGACGCTCAAAAACGGATGGACCGGTGCTGGCTCGACAAACCAGAACGGTTCAGAGGAAGAAAAGAAGAAAGTGAATGCGGAAGGGAAGGAAAGGAACAAACTCGACAGCATGTCATTTTTCTTGCTTACAGCGATTTCCCTATGGCAAACGCATCCGTCCTGAGCGCCGAAAAAGGTAAGATGAAACTGCAGAAAGAGAGATGGTAATTATGAAAAAAGCCGCTGTACTGATGGACAACGGATTTGAAGAACTTGAGGCCATGGGCCCGATTGCTCTGCTCAAACGAGCCGGCATTGCGGTGGACCTGGTCAGCGCGGCCAACCTGCGCGAAGGAACCGGCCGCTTTGGAATCATCTATTCTCCAATGATCCCTATGGATCTCTATGACTTTTCACAGGCGGATGCCCTGATTATCCCAGGCGGTCCGCACTATGCGCTGCTTGAAAAAAATCCAAAAGCGCTCGAAGTCATCCGGGAAGCCTGGAACAATCCAAACCAGATTGTCGGCGCGATTTGTGCCGCTCCGACGATCCTTGGCCATATGGGCCTGCTGGAAGGCAAGAACTACACCTGCTTTACGTCCATGAACGAAGACTTTAAAGGCAGCTATAAAGAGCAGGGAACCGTAACGGACGGAAAACTGATTACCGGCCGTTCCGCGGGCTACTCGATCGACTTTGCCTATGCTCTGATCGAAGCCCTGCTAGGCAAGGAAAAGCTTGATCAGCTGAAGGCTTCGATTTACGTGAAGTGAGCGTGAGTAATGAAGTCTAAAGCAGTTACGAAACTGGAACAAAGCTGGCTGGGGCATATTCGGCAGAATCCGACGCAAAGTCATCTGAGCGCCCTGAAAACGTCGCGCGCCATTCAGAACTCGCCGCTCGAATACGAAGTACCCGGCGCGGTGAATCCGGTGGCCATTTACACGCGGACGCTGCACATGCCAAAGTTCTTTTCCGATGCGGATGAAAAAGCGTTTGCGCATCTTTGCGATCAGTTTTATGGCATTTTTGAAAAGACGATTGCCGCCTACAAAGCAAATCCCGAGGTGCGAAAACTGTTCGGTTTTGATGCGAAACTCGAAGAACTGATTCAGATCGATAACCGCTATTCGAGCGCGATTCCCATGCTTCGCATCGACATTTTTTATAACGAAGACGACGGCTCGTTCAAAGTCTGCGAATTCAACACCGACGGAACGTCCGCCATGTATGAAAACCAGATGATGGACGAATTCATGGCGCTGAACAATGTATGGAACGATCTGAAACCGGCTGTGCGTCATCAGGAACTGATGGACAGCTGGGCCGAAAGTTTTCTGCAGGACGTGAAGGAAGCCGGAGTGGAAGACAAGCCTGCCATTGCGATCAGCGATTATCTGGAAAACGCCTATCTGCCCGAGCTGTACGCGTTTCGCGACTTGTTTGAAGCCAAAGGCTATGTCTGCGAAGTCGTGGATGTCCGCGATTTTGTGTTCGATGGAAAGGCACTTCGAAGCAAAAAGACGAATACCGCGTTTGACGCGATTTACCGTCGGGCGGTGACGAGCGACGTGCTGGAAAAATACGATGAATCGACGGATTTTCTGGAAGCCGTTCGCAAACAGGCCGTCGTTCTGGTCGGCAATTTCCAGACGCAGGTCATTCACTCCAAGGCGATCAGCGAAGCTCTGTTTTCGCCGGTGCTTCGCCAGTATTTCACGCCGCAGGAATGCGCGTTTCTCGATGCGCACCTGCCGCAGTCCATGGATCTGAGTGATGCCGATCTTACCCGGCTTCTCGAACATAAGGATCAGTGGATTATTAAACCGAAGGAAGGCTATGGCGCCAAAGGCGTGTACGCGGGGGTCGATCTTTCCCAGGAGCGCTGGAAGCAGCTGCTCGAAGATCTGACAGGACAGCCGTTCATTGTCCAGGAATACGTGCCGCATTATCGCAGCGAAAACATTGACCTGCTGAGCGATCACGGCTTTATCGGCTACGCCAACCTGACCGGTCTGTATGTGTATAACGGCCATTTTGCGGGCGTGTATTCCCGCCTGTCCGATGCCGGTATCGTTTCCACGCAGTATAACGAACGGATGGTCCCGACCTTCTTTGCAGACGAGGATAGAGATTCTCAGTAAGTCCGTCCCTTTGGCCAGAACGTCTGGTTCTGTCTGGCACAATACGGACAGAAAGTTTCCCAACAAAAATCCAGTACAGAAATACCCCGTCCGGGATTCTGCCTTCTGGCCTTATCCCGGACGGGGTATGCATGTATATAGAGCTGGATCGAAAAAAACGGAGATCTATTTCTCTTCGGGCTTTATGAATTCGGCAATTTTCAAACCGTCCTTGAAGCCTTTGAGATAAAGATGATGAAGCTGTTCCGGATTGCGGTTGAGCGTATCGACGCCGCATGTATCGTTTGGCGCGATGACGAGAACCTTGCCTTCCTTTTCCATCTGCAAAGCCCGCTCTACGTCTTTGTTGTAGCGGGCAGCGCGTTCGCGAAGGCCCTGCGCGGCGAGGGGATAATGGCCCATGAAGGAAGCTAATGTTACATCCTTGCGGCTTGAGCGCACCAGATCCGAGGGCTTGGTGAGAATCAGAACAATTTTATCCGCACCGAGTTCAATGGCTTTGTCGATGGGAACGGGATCGGAAAGCGCACCGTCAAAAAACGGAATGCCTCCGACTGGATACGGTTTGTTTACAACGGGAATCGAACAGCTGGCCTTGAAAATGTCATACTGGTCTTCGTCCATCCAGGAACTGTCGAAATAGGCAGGCTTGCCGGTGATGGCGTTGGTCGCTACAACGATCAGCTCCGCAGGATTTTCTTTCATGGCTTTGTAGGCGAGGGGATATTCACCGTCTGTGTTCGAAAGGAAACTGTAAATGTAGTCCATGTCGATATAGGAGCCGCTGCGCAGAAAGTTCGAGGCCGACATGTATTCCGGACGTCCGGAATAGTCCCGGTAAAATTTGTACGTCCGTCCGATCTGCCCGGCGATAAAGCTGGCCAGGTTGGCGCTGCCGGCGCTCACGCCGATTGCGATATCAAAATGAACGTGTTCTTCGAGGCAGGCATCGAGAACGCCCGCCGCATACATGCCGCGCATGCCGCCGCCAACATCAATTACTGCAGTTTTCATTCTTGAATTAACCTCCTGATGTCTGAAAAAGTTTTCGGAAAAGTTTTCGGAAAAAAGAAAAATAGAGTTTCAGACAGATTTCATATTTGACCGGGACGTTTGTGTTTTCAAGAGAAACGGCCGTTCTTTCTTCAACAGAACGGCCGGAATGTACAAAAGCAGATGGGATAAAGGAATAGAAGGGCAAATTGCAAGGCGAAATACGCGGGACTGTGCGCGATGCAGCGCATAACAGAACGTGCGATAAGAGGAAAAACAAACGCAGCAAAAAGAATATTAAGATTTCGTTGGTGCGGCAGGCCGGATTCGCTCTTTGTCCAGACCTGTTTTTGGCCCGCTTGAAAAGAGAGGAGTGAGGTTTTATAATAGCTGTACATGTGCCCGTAGCTCAATGGATAGAGTAACAGATTCCGATTCTGGTGGTTGGAGGTTCGAGTCCTCTCGGGTGCGCCATTAGAAAATTCGAGTCAGCGAAAGCTGACTTTCTCTTTATATGTCTGCTTTGCGATCTGCATTGTCCACGTAGCTCAGCTGGATAGAGCACACGCCTCCTAAGCGTGGGGTCGGAGGTTCAAATCCTCTCGTGGACGCCATCGCCAGTCCCGGAAGTCTGATCTCAGGCTTCCGCTTTTTTCTGTTTGGACGAACATCATAATTCGCCGCTTAGGCAAGGCACCGAAAATGATTTTTACGGCCACTTTGAAAAGATAAATTCTTTCTCGGAAAGGTAAAATTTCACATTCTTTTGAGAATCGCCGGGAAGAATGAAAGTTTAAAAATATGATCGTGCAGTATAAACAAGTGAATAATTGCCCGAGCATTAAAAAAAGCCGCAGAGCGGCTTCTTTGTTCGTCCCGGAAGGGAGATTCTGGTGGAAATTTCAACCGGAACGAACATTTTGATAATAACAAATCAGGCTCAATTGTGGTAGTGGAATAAAAGCGAAGTTTGATAAAAAGACGAATACAATTAAAATAAGTCATCCAAATTAAAAATAAAGCTAGTAAACAGATGTTCGTGTGAATATTTTTTACGGGTTTTTAATCCTTAAATTATCGCTGGATTCGATACGGTACAATGAGAAAGAACAGATCTTTCGAAGAAAGGAACTCTTTTATGATCAGTAAAGTACCTGTCCGAATCACTCCGCTCAACCGGCTTGGCTTTGTGGATGTCTACCTTCCAGATGACTATTACCAGAGCGAGGAACGCTATCCCGTCCTCTATATGTTTGACGGTCAGAATCTCTTCTACGATGAACAGGCAACGTTTGGAACGTCCTGGAAACTGAAGGACTATCTCGATGCCGCGCAGCGCAAAGTCATTGTTGTGGGCATTGAATGCGATATCCGGGGACAGAACCGGCTTCACGAATACACGCCGTATGCGCTTGCCCAGACGTTTTACGGGGAAACGGCAGGAAAGGGTGCCGTGCTGATGGAATGGATTATTCAGAAACTGAAACCTGAAATTGATTCCACCTATCGAACCTGGCCGCAAAGAGAAGCAACCGCGATCGCAGGCAGCTCCATGGGCGGCCTGATGGCTTTTTATGCGGTGATCCACCATAATGAAGTGTTTTCAAAAGCTGCATGCCTTTCCCCGTCCTTTGCGGTATGTGAAGAGGAGATTTCCAGAGAATACGAACAGACCGTTCTCGATCCAGATACCCGGATTTACTGGTCGTTTGGTTCCCAGGAGCTTTCGCCGAGGCAGAGAATGGAAGCACAGATGCTGCTGGATGAATACCGGAATTCTCTGATCGATCGCGGCGGACTGGGAAAAGTCGTGATCGCGGAGGACGGACGGCATGATGAAGCCTCATGGGGTGCTCAGAATGAAGCGGTTTTCCATTTCCTCTGGGATGAACCGGAAAATACATCCATCGCAGTCAATTCACTGACAGGAGTATGAACATGAATACCGATCTTGATATGATATCTTTTGGAATGATTGCGGATGCATCGGAATCCCGCTCTCTGGCTCTCGAAGCCGTTTCAGCAGCCAGAAAAGGGGACTACACCCGATGCGAAGAATGTCTGGCGAAAAGCCGCAAGGCGTATGACAAAGCCCATCGGGCGCAGACGGATGTCCTTTTTGAGGAAATGAACGGAAAAACACGGCAGGTCAACGTCCTGCTGGTGCATTCCCAGGACCATCTGAGCTCGGCTTCGGTCGTTCTTGAACTTGCGGAACAGATGATCAGCCTGATTAAAACGCAGACCCGACTGGAAGAGCGTACGTCCAGACTCGAAAAACGTCTGAACGAACTTGAAGATCGGCATTGAATCCCTCTGCTTCAAAATCAGGCGGACTGCACGTCACCAAGCAGTCTGTCCAAAGCCAGATCCGCAAACCTGTAAAGGGAAAAAGGAGAGGAAATGAGAATTGATCTAATTTGTTCCGGCGGACTTACCTCAAGCTGGATCGTCAAAAAAGTAGAGGAGTACATTTCGAGCCGGAAACTGCCGTATGAACTGACTTCCCGCGGTCTGGGAGATTATTATCCGGTTTCCCGTCATGCGGACGCGGTTCTGCTTGGTCCGCAGATCGGCTACTACAAAGAGGAAGTGGAAAAACGTCTGGGCGTACCTGTAGGCGTCATTTCTTCCCGGGACTATGCGCTGGCTAACGCCAAGGAAATTCTCGCGCTGGCAGAAACCGTCGCCAAAGAGAAAAAGGCCCGCAAGGCCTGATGAAACCCATCCGCGTCGACAGCCGATCTGTCTGCGCAAACACGAATAATGAAATGAATTCACGAAACCAGAAGGGGTGCTGTCGCACCTCTTTTTTCGTGAACGGGAGGAAGAAACGAATCGGATCCCAAGCGAAATTTTGCCGAATTGCTAAGAAGCCAGAAAAGAAAAGATAACGAACGAAAGGAAACAGTCGTCAAAAACGTTTTCTGTGCAATAAATTATCCAAAACATGCGAAACATCATAAAAAGAGGACGATTGCAAGAAAACACCCCGTAAATTTACTGAAAAAATGTAAAAATAAGAGCGTTAGATTTGAGAGAATTTTCATAAATTGGGAAAATCCAAAATGGACCTTGGAAAACTCGACTGAGGCAGAGGACCCAAAATATAGATAAAGCAATCTATTCATAATAAAAATGATTGAAATCTGTTAAAGAAAACTTTAGAAAGTCCATTGAAAATCCTTGAAAATAAAAAGTACGATTTAGATAGTTTTCAATATATCCGTTCACTGCTCCAATCGACTGGACAGTCCAATGAGTAAGGAGGAAGCACACATGTCTAAAGAAGTCGAGAATTTACAGATGAAAGAACTTGGTGACGTAAAAGTACTTGTCGATGAGGATAAGATCCAGAAGACTCCGGCTGATCAGGATAGACGGTTCGGACAGCTTCTGGAAATGCTCTGGCGTCAGGATGAAGATCTTCAGAACGAGACTGAGAGCGAGCTCGAATCTACAACCCTCTAGTCCAGAACTTCAAAGAATAAATACAGCCCTGTTTGATCAGGCGCTTAAAAAAGGGATGCCGCTGCATCCCTTTTGCTTTGAAAAGACAGAGTGAATTCAGTGCATTCGAAAAGATCAGATCGTATCGCAGGCTTGGCGAAAGACGCGGATGACCTCCACACTGGCGCATGGATAATCCATCGCATGTTCGCCTGGATAGGCGGAATAGCTGACTTCGCCTCTCTGAGTCGTCGGGTCTCTTTTCCAGGATTTTGCGGAAGAATGGACCTGGTGTACTCCGCTTTGACGAAGGAAGTCTCCAACGTTTTCTGGATTGAGCCCAGCACCGGCCAGGATCTGAATCTGATCACCATAGCGCTGCTGGATTTCCTTGAATACCAGAGCGCCTTTTGGTGCAGATGACTGTGTACCGCTGGTCAAAATGCGATCCACGTTCAGATCGATCAGTGTCTGAATGGCCTGGCTGTAGTCCGGAACGACATCGATCGCCCGATGAAAGACCGCCTCTTTGTCTGGATACGTGTGGATCAGCGTAACCATCTGCAGGGTCTGGTCCGGATCGATCGTTCCATCCGCCCGCAAAAAGCCAAAGGCAATTCCGTCGGCTCCAGAGTCCAGAAAGTCTCTGGCTTCCAGAAGCATGAGCGAAAATTCTTCGGGGCTGTAATGAAATCCCGCTTCACGGGGCCGAACCATGCAGATGATGGGAATGGAACACTGCGCTTTGGCTTCCTTGAGCACGCGCAGGGAAGGAGACAGACCGCCAAGAGCAAGCGCGCTGTTCAGCTCAATTCGATCCGCTCCGCCATTTTGCGCAGCCAGGCAGTCCGCGAGGGAGCCGGCACACACTTCAAATGTCGTTTTCATAAAAGTTTCGGTTTCCTTTTCTTCTTTCTCTTCTTATATGTATGAAAATCGAATGTATGGGAATCGAACGTTCTCGCTGCGGGCACGGCTCAAAACCGCAGAATGGAAATTCTGCATTTTGAGCGTCCGTCGCAGGAACGTTCTGCAATCTCCCTCCATTTTAACAGCGGGGGTTAGAGCAGGGGCTGGAAAGAAGACGGGGCCTTTGGGAAAGGTAAGATCCGAACTGGAATTTACCGTTTCAATTTCCGTATTTCCCCCAGGACTGGAATTTACTATTTCAATTTTCTGAAGGCTCGCCGCGAGTGCTTTAATTTGACAGACTCCGTAAAGATGGAGTATCTTAACAAAGATGTTTGAAAGCAGACAGCCGCTGGAAGGACACAGTTAAACCTCTCGTAATCCCTAGATGTGAAAGTATTTTAAAAATTCACAAACAAGGCTTGCGGAGACGAAAAGGCCGTGGTATTCTAAGTGAGCGTTAAGGGAATCACTTCCACGACGCGTCAAATCACCTTTAGATATCGAAGAAAGCAACTTAAGTGAAATCATTAAAGAAATTCACAAATAGTTGTTGACAGAGATTTCTGACGATGATATGATAAACAAGCCTTGTGAGAGACATTGAGTTTCTCACAAACAGATGGCTCTTTGAAAACTTTACAGACAGATCAAGAAATTCGAAATACACAACGTCGATTCTTAAAATCACAATAAGTACTCGAACAATCATTTATTCACGAAACATAAACGCATA
>NZ_JAHDSX010000024.1:0-35083 GCF_020969955.1 Allobaculum fili
ACTTTGGAGAAATCGATACCGAGATCGATTGCAGGGATGATTGATTCCATGAAAAAGCCTCCTTGAATAAAGGAATTATCCCAAGGAGGCGGTCGAGAAAATACCCGTCTTTTATTTGACGCTTACCCCTGTTCACAATACCTGTTCAGGTTCCCGGTCAGATTCTCCACTCTTCTCTGGCGGCTTTGCGCCAGACGAAAACGCCGCAGAAAACTCTGCGGCGCTGGTTTGTGATTGTATCTCGGATCGGTTGGATCCGTCTTTTTTCATTTACAGACTACTTTTTCGAAGAATCTGCTTTGGAGTCCGCTTTGGATTCGGTCTTGGATTCTGCTTTCGAATCTGCCTTGGAATCGGCTTTGGACTCTTCTTTGGACTCGCTCTTCGCATCGGCTTTGGATTCATTTGCAGCGCTTTCCGCTTTGGACGATGCCTCAGAAGATGCCTTTTCCTGGGAAGAAGCGCTCGAATCGGCTTTCTTCACGTCAAACTTCTGCAGAAGCTTGAACGTGTCGCCTTCCTTGAGGGATTCGTCTTTTACGCTCGTGAAGAAGCCTTCAAAGAATGTCATCCAGCTTTCCGGCGCAGCAGAAACGGCAACGGTATCGTTGCTGGACAGATCGAGACTGTCCTCGCCAAGGGTTGCCTTGGAGCGGGTAATGTTTTCGATTTTCTTAAGCGCGCCGTTGGCATCGGTCGTCAGAACGAGACGAACGTCTTCGAGATCGTAGCCGTCCAGAACGAGCGTTCCGTCGCCGCGAATATCGAGACGGCTCATGCCGTAGGAACTTTCGTATACACTGTCGAGCTGCGTATTGTAGGCTTCCGCATCGGCCATGGAAATGGTCCAGCGGTACTCGTTTCCGATTTTTTCGAGGGTGAAGTCATACAGATCCGGATATTCGAGCGGCTGCAGAAGCAGGTTCGATCCGAACATGGAATAAAGCGCGTAAACGACTGAGTTTTCAATCGCGGAATCGAGCTGGTCGGCTTCCACGGCCGCGTTTTCGTTTTCGTAGGAACTGATGCTGGTGATGGTCATTGGATCGTTGGCTCCAGCAATACGAACGCCGTCTGCAAGCGAGGTGTAGACCACGGTTTCCCCGTACGGAGAATATTCCGAAAGGCCGCTGATCTGCTGGTTGTTGGAAGCCTGATCGGCGTTTTCAGCTGCAGAACCGTTCTCGCTTCCCGATTCGACCGAGCTGCTTTCGCTGCTCGATTTTTCCTTTGCCTTTGGCTCGGTTTCATCTTTGAGCGAATATTCGTACAGCTGATAGAACCGGTCTTTAGCCGGTACGCGAATGTCGTAGCTTCTGAGAGACGTCTTCGTTCCTTCGAGCTTGTCCGAAAGCGTATCGATGGAAGTGGATGTTCCGCTTTCGTCGTAGACCAGACCGGCCGGATTTGCGTCGTACGTCTGATCAACGATGCCCTGGAACACTTCTACGATGTCATCCATCGTGGATTCGCTGCTAATGGCTGCCGCCTTTTTCAGCAGTTCGCTTGGGGCGTTGTCTTCCGTCACCGGGACGGGTTTGGCACATCCGGAAAGCAGCAGACCGCAGGCCAGCGCCCCCGCCGATGTCCATTTTAAAAATTTCATACGTGTACTCCTGTCTCTTTTCAGAAAAAAGGCATACGGCAGCCAGAGGCCAGCCAGGAACTTTTTTTGAAAATCATCACTATTGTAAATCGATCAAGCCCAGATCCAGACACAGACCCTTTTTCCTCTTTTTCGTTTTCCTGTTTCGCCCTTGGAAAACCCGTACTAAGCCGTCCGGTAAAAACGACGGCGGATACGGCGAGAATCTGTTTTTGTCTGTGCACTGTCTGACGGTATCGAAACTTTCTAAAAGAAAGATTAATTTTCCCAGGCATCGAAACTCTTTACATAAGCCAGAAAAGAATTGCGAAAGAATGTGAAGAATAATGCCGGAAAAATCCAAAGCCGGCATGATCCGTCAGAGCGGAAAGGGACCCTTTGTAGACAGTTCCTTTCCAGACGATAAAAGAAAACGGCAGTGCGTCTGGCACTGCCGAAAGCATAGCTTTGTTTTGGACTACTTTCTCAGACCGAGTTTTGCGATCAGAGCTTTGTAGCGGTCGAGGTCTTCGCGCTTCAGGTAGTTGAGCAGGCTTTTGCGGTGTCCAACCATTTTCATCAGACCTCTGTAGGAATGATAGTCGTGTTTGTGAACCTTGAAGTGCTCTGTGAGCTCGTTGATCCGGCGGGTCAGAATTGCGATCTGAACTTCAGGAGAGCCGGTGTCTCCTTCGTGTACGGCGTATTCTTTAATAATCGCCTGTTTTTCTGCACTGGTCATTTTCATATCCTCCTCAATGCATTTGGTGTCATTCAGCGCCAAGCAGGGGCTGGAGAACCCTGTGCCGGGCACGAATCTATATCAGATTACTCTTTACTCAAGAGAAAATCAACTAAAATCGAATCCAGAACTTCCATGCCGGATTCACTCAGGGAAAGCTTTCCGTCTTTTCGGATAAAGACGTCTTTCCACTTGTCTAAAACGTCCACGTAGCGGCTTTCCAGATCCATTCCGTACTTCGCGTTCCACTTTTGAACATCGAGACCTTCGCGTGTCCGCAGGCCGGTCATGATCGCGTCAAATTCAGGATTGGGATTTTCCGGGCGGATCTTTTCGAACGGATTTTCCATCCAGGCTTTTAAAGACGAGGCGTGTTCGTACAGTCCCGTTTCATCCCGGCCGACGGCACCAAAGCCAAAGCCGTAATACAGACCATCCTGCCATATGAGAAGGTTGTGTTTACCGTACGCCTGATTTTTCGCATAGGACGAAATTTCGTAATGCTCGTATCCGGCAGCTTCCAGCCGTTTTTCGATCGTTTCGTACTGCAGAGCGCAGAGATCTTCATCCAGATCGTCTTCGGAATACCGACTGCCAAAGCGGGTTCCCGGTTCGAGAATCAGCGAATAAATGGACAGGTGCGAAATGTCCAGATTCAAAAACGCGTCGAGATCCCGGTTGAGATCTTCCAGACTTTCTCCAGGAAAGCCGTACATCAGATCGGCGCAGATCCGCTCAATCCCGCTTTCTTTTAATAGCGCGATGGCTTTCAGCGAATTTGGAACGGTGTTCGTACGGCCAATCTGCTTCAGTCGTTCTTCATCAAAGGTCTGCAGACCGATCGAAACGCGATTGACTCCAGCTTCTCGATACAGCCGGAGCTTTTCTTTAGTGATCGATTCGGGATTGACCTCAACCGTCCACTCCGTATTTTCATTTGCAAAGTACTTAAACAGCTCGAGCAGCCGTTTTGTCTGTGAAAGATTCAGCACGCTGGGCGTACCTCCTCCAAAATAGAGCGTCTGAAAGCGAAAATCCGGATGGTTCTGCTTCAGCGGTCCAAGTTCAGCTTCCACTTCGCTTTGCAGGGCGTCGAGCCACGTATCGACAAGTTCAAGCCGGGCACTTTTGGCAAAGGCACAGTAGGAACAGATCGAGGAGCAGAACGGAACGTGAACGTAAGCCGAAGGGATCATTTGTCGTCATCCATGCTTAGAACGGCCATGAAGGCTTCCTGCGGAATTTCGACGCTGCCGACCATCTTCATGCGCTTCTTTCCTTCCTTCTGCTTTTCGAGAAGTTTTTTCTTTCGGGAAATATCGCCGCCGTA
This sequence comes from Allobaculum fili, assembly GCF_020969955.1. Lineage (NCBI taxonomy): Bacteria > Bacillati > Bacillota > Erysipelotrichia > Erysipelotrichales > Erysipelotrichaceae > Allobaculum > Allobaculum fili. The sequence continues at coordinate 3,658 of NZ_JAHDSX010000024.1, forward strand.
GCATTTTGCCAGAACGTTTTTGCGCAGCGCCTTGATGTTGGTACGGGCGATGACCTTGGAACCGATCGCTGCCTGGACCGGAATTTCAAACTGCTGTCTGGGAATCAGATCTTTCAGCTTGACAGCCATCGCGTTGCCGCGCGCGTAAGCGAAATCCTTGTGGACGATGATGCTCAGCGCATCGACCGGCTGACCGTTCAGCAGGATGTCGAGTTTCTGCAGATCGCTCTTTCGATAGCCGGAGAACGTGTAGTCAAAGCTGGCGTAGCCTTTGGTAGAACTTTTCATGCGGTCGAAAAAGTCGAAGATGACTTCCGAAAGCGGCATTTCATAAATGAGTTCCATGCGGGTGTCGTCGATCATCTGCAGATCAATGTACTCGCCGCGCTTTTTCTGGCAGAGATCCATCATCGTGCCGACGTATTCTTTCGGAACGAGAATTTCCGCTTTTACGTACGGTTCTTCGATCCAGTCAATGTTCTGCGCGGGCGGAAGAGCGGCCGGGTTGTCAACTTCTTCCACCGTGCCGTCGGTTTTATGAACCTGATAAATTACCGACGGACTGGTCGCAATCAGATTGAGGTTATACTCACGCTCCAGACGCTCTTCGACAACGTCCATGTGCAGCAGGCCTAAAAAGCCGCAGCGAAAGCCAAAGCCAAGCGCCTGCGATGTTTCGGGCTCAAACTGAAGGGACGCATCGTTGAGCTGCAGCTTTTCGAGCGCTTCCTTTAAATCGTCATAACGGGCATTGTCGACTGGATACAGACCGGCGTACACCATCGGCTGCATTTCCTTATAGCCGTGCAGCGGCGCGTCCGCCGGCTGATCGGCGAGCGTAATCGTATCGCCGACCCGCACGGTTTTAATGTCCTTAACCGAAGCAGCAACCCAGCCGACATCGCCGGCGGAGAGCTTTTCCTTGTTTAAAAGCTTGGGCGTACGAACGCCGAGTTCCGTGACTTCGTATTCGGCTTTGGACTGCATCAGACGAATGCGGTCGCCGACTTTGAGTTCGCCGTTTTTGACGGAAACCCAGGCGATAACGCCTTTGTACGGATCGTAAACGGAGTCAAAGACGAGCGCCTGCAGCGGCTTGTCCTTGGAACCGGTCGGCGCCGGAAGCTTGTTGACGATTTCTTCGAGAACCTTATCGACGTTCAGGCCGGATTTGGCTGAAATTTCCACCGCTTCCGAGCAGTCGAGGCCGATCAGGTTTTCAATTTCCTGTTTAACGACTTCCGGCTGGGCGCTTGGAAGGTCAACTTTATTGAGGACGGGAAGTATTTCCAGGTCGTTTTCCAGGGCCAGATAGACGTTGGCCATCGTCTGGGCCTGCACGCCCTGTGCCGCATCCACGACGAGAATGGCGCCTTCGCAGGCGGCCAGCGATCGGGACACTTCATACGAGAAGTCGACGTGACCCGGTGTATCGATCAGATGAAAGAGATAGTCTTCCCCGTTTTTTGCGTGATAAACCAGTTCAACGGCGTTGAGCTTAATGGTGATGCCACGCTCACGCTCCAGATCCATGGAGTCGAGAATCTGCGACTTCATTTCCCTCTTTTCCACCGAATCCGTCAGTTCGAGGATGCGGTCGGCCAGAGTGGATTTTCCATGGTCAATGTGGGCAATAATTGAAAAATTACGAATGTGCTGTTGATCCAAATGAATCCCCCGCTTTCTTATCGAGCAGGCTTCTGCCTTTTCCATTTAAAAAATCGGCGGACTTCATGGCAGGCTTTCCTTCAAGCTGCACTTCATCGAGCAGAAACAGTCCTTCGTGTCCGCCCATGGCAAACTGTTTCTTTCCTTTTTTGGTAAAGACGCCGATGCCTGGGGTTTCGCCCGGTTCGTAGCGTACTTCGAGAATCTTGAGCTTTTTGCCATCGGCGATGACATAGGCTCCAGGTTCTCTGGACAGGGCACGGATCTGGCAGCAGATCTGACGATCATCCCTGCTCAGATCGACCTTTTCGTCTTCCGGCAATATTTTCTGCGCGTACATAGCCTTGCATGCATCCTGCTTTTGGAAGACGAGTTCGCCTTTCAGCAGAGCAGGCAGATTTTTTACGATCAGCTTTCCGGCGGCTTCGCCCATTTTCTTAAAGAGCGTAGTCGAGGTTTCGCAGCTGTCGATTGGAATTTCAATACTGTCCGCGACCGGACCGGTATCCATTCCCTTTTCCATGAGCATGAGACACATACCGGTTTTGGGACAGCCGTCCCAGATCGCCCTTTGAATGGGAGCCGCTCCGCGGTATAACGGAAGCAGCGATCCGTGGAGATTGACGCACCCCTGTTTCGGTGCGTTCAGAACGCCTTCGGGGACGATCTGTCCGTAGGCGCAGGTTACGATCAGATCTGCATGGCAGTCTTCGATCGGTTTGTAGTCTTTGGAAATCTTCTCAGGTGAAAAGACGGGCAGGCCATGTTCAAGAGCAAGCTGTTTTACTTCGCAGGGCTGCAGTATGCCCTTGCGTCCTACCTTGCGGTCGGGCTGGGTAACTACGAGCACAATATTTGCCTTGTCATCAATCAGAGCCTGGAGAACATCCGCGGCAATTTGCGGGGTTCCCATAAAAATAATGCGATTTTCCATTTGTCGGCCCTCCTTTCGGATCACTATTATAAACGATAGTTATCCCTTTTGTTGCATCTCATAATTGGGTTTGCTATAATTTCAAAGCATTATGTCAGGAGGTGTCACCATGCCGCAGATCAAACAGCAGAAAAAGCGTGTTCTCACGAATAATAAAGCTAGAAGCCGCAATGTTTCGCAGAAATCCGCTCTCAAAACTGCCATTAAGAAAGTTCTTAAAGCTGTAGAAGCACAGGATAAAGAAGCAGCCCAGGCAGCTTACGCACAGGCTTGCTCCAAGCTTGATAAAGCTGTTGCCAAAGGTTTCAAGCATAAAAATTATGCTTCCAACCAGAAATCAAGACTGGCACAGGCTGTCAACTCCATTCAGTAAAATGAGAAACACGATATCCGATTGAAAGCTTAGCGTGATCCGTCGATATCGTTTTTTTATTTTGATATACAATCCGTAAATCAGCCGTAAAAAAGGAACCCGATCGTGTAAACACATCGCGTTCCTTTTTCATTTGGCAAAATTTTGATATTCGCATACCGCGCGGATTAAATTTCCTGCGCTCCCACCTGCAAAATAAAGTTTTCAAAGCCGGCGTCCTTGTCGATCCGCCCGCTTTTCATGCTTTCATCCAGCCGGCTGAGCCAGGCGAGATCATCGAGCAGCTGATCGGCCCGGAAGCGACGCGCGTTTCGCATCGAGTTCCAGATCCGCCCGGAAGAAGCGTTCAGAATTTTCATCATGTCATTCTGACTGCGGCCTTCGTCCATGAGTACGCGAACCTGATAGACAAATCGAATCTGGCTGGCCAGCAGAGCGAGAATCGCGATCGGCTCCATATTCTGCCGTCGAAAATTCCGGTACAGGCCAAGCAGGCGGACTTTATCTTTTTCGAAGAGGGCATCTGTCATTTTAAAGACGTTCGTTGCCGGTTCGACGGTGGTCATCGCCTTCACATCCCCCATAGAAAGGTGATTCGAATAGAGCGCCATCTTGTCGAGCTGCATGGAAAGGTTCGAGGAAGAATAGCCGGCGTGCGCGCAAAACCATTCAAACGCACCCGGATCCATCGTAATCCCCTTTTCCTTCATCATTTCCCTTACTTCCGCCGGCTGTGTCTTTTCAGTCAGACCGATGCATTCGATCACGGTCGAATTGGTCGCCAGCGTCTTGATCGCCTTTTTACGGGTATCGATCTTTTTGGAATGACAGAGGAAAACAACAACTTTATCGTCCGGCTTGCGTTCAGCGACTTTTGCCGGATCGACGCCAGAATCGTTTTTTGCACCAAGAAAAGAGGCGTTATCCACGATCAGGAGCGTTTTCGTTCCAAACAGATTCATCGTATCCATCTCAAACAGAAGTGCCGCTTCCCCATCCGCTTTCGCATCGATGCGAACGGTCTCTTCGCATTTCTCCTTTTCGCGGATCTTTTCGAGCTTATACTGCATTCTCGCTTCGTCTTCACCGACCAGAATATACATCATGGCTGCACCCTCATTTCCTGACTGCCTGTTTCCATTCTCCAGAAGGAGAATTCGAATTGCCTCTATTGTACCGGTCCTCTTCTCGAAAGCCAAAATCGACCCATCGCAGGGCTGGGTCAGGAACCGTTGACCCGAAGCCAATTCTCCTCGCCTGCTCTCCGCCTGTTCCTCGCTCTCCTCTCTGTTTCCTGAAGAAAAAAGGACCTGCCAAAGCGCAGATCCGAAAAAGGTACAAAAAGAAAAGCAGCTTGTTCTTTCCGTCGATCAGATTCTTGGCCCCTGCCAGAGATGCCGGCCGTACTGGGCATACATTTCGCTCATTCCCTGATACAGCGAAAGAATGGCGAACACGAACAGCAGCCAGGCGGAAAGCTGGGAAAGAAACGGAACAGAGAGCAGGTCGCCAAACGAACTGCTCAGAAAGCCAAGCGATACACAAAGATGAGCCACCCATACGTAAACGGGCGCATGCATCATCAGCGGCAGAAACGACAGCATGTATACGCCGCCCACCAGCAATACCACAGAAAGAATCCAGGGATGGAAATGAAGGTGACTAAGTTCTGCTGCGCTCCACGCGATCTGCGTCAGACCGTTTGCAAAGCCCAGAATAACAGAAAGAATCAGATTGATGTTTCCATGCGGATCATCCCGAAGCAGATTCATACGGCTTCCGGTAAAAGCCGCCACGCCAAGTGAAAGCTGCAAAACGCCCATGACTAAGCGGGCATCCGGTGTAATCATGACGATTTTAGACAGCCACGTCAGCGTGGCAAACATCGCAAAGACAAACTGCAGCGCCGGATCCGGTGAAGCGCCGCGCAGAATTCCCGGCTTTGTCATCGACGAGGAAGAATCCGCCGCTTTGGGCAAAATATCGTTTTCCATTCTGGATGAAGGATCCATTTCGTTTTTCATATTTCTCCTCCTTTGCCGGTTTGGATACGCCTGATTTTCTCTTTCGAATATTGAATTCTGGATTGGTCTGCACTCTGGTTTCCGTTCCAGAAATGCATTCTGGAAAAGGATGAGACAAAAAATGCGCAGAGAAACAGGCGCAGACAGGCGGCAGATCCAGATCGGGCTTTCGCTTCCATTATCCAGAACGAGCACAATCCCTTCCCTTACGGTGCCCGCTTTTGCCCGATCGGCGCCAGCCCCATCCAAAACACGTAAAGCTCCATAAGAAAAAGGCACTTCCTTTCCAGAGAAAAGAAATGCCTGATGATTTTGAAATGGAGTCAGGATGAAAAATCAGCTGACGGATTCGATGCGGACTTCGTAAGGTTCGTCAACGCCTTTAACGACAACCGTATCGCCGGCTTTTTTATCCATGATCGCTTTGACAACCGGAGTTTCATTGGACACTTTGTGTTCGTAAATGTCCGCTTCGAATGTACCTACGATCGTAAAGCTGAACGTGGAGTTATCGGAAAGATCGCGGATCGTTACGTTGGATCCAAGACGAACGTTTTTCGCGTCGCCGGTATCTTCTTCGATCAGAACCGCATTTTTGATAAGCGCTTCGAGTTCCTTGATACGGGCTGCTACACGGGCCTGACGGTCACGTGCAGCATCGTAGTCGGCGTTCTCGGACAAGTCACCCTGAGCACGGGCTTCCTGCAGTTCAACGATGACCTGCGGCTGAACGACATGAATCAGATCTTCAAGTTCGGCTTTATATTTGTCGAGACCTTCCTGGGTCAATAAAATCTTTTCTGCCATTGATTATTTCTCCTTACCTTATGCCATACAACAGACGTACGCTGTTTTCTGACGTATGTATTTCCTGCCGATTCCAAATGCAGAACGGGCAGTCGAAACAGGTGAATTGTACCACAGCCTCAAAACCGACTTAGTAATTGAGGTTGTATTTTTCCACGTTTTCGAGATGCTCTTCGTAAGTTCGTGCAAAATGCGTCGCGCCGTCTCCATAAATGTCGCTGACAAAATAGAGATAGTCGTTATCCGCTGGGGAAAGCGCCGCATCTAAAGCCGCTGCACCCGGATTGAGAATCGGTCCGATCGGCAGACCGTCATGCATATAGGTGTTGTAGGGCGAATCGATATCGGCATTGGTTTCGCAGTCTTCCGGCTTTTCGAACTGGTCATACAGTGCGTAGCACACCGTGACGGAGCTCTGAAGCGGCATGCCCTGCTCGAGGCGGTTTTTAAACACGCCGGCGATATCAGGCATAATCGACGCATCGCCCGATTCAAACTGAACGACGCTCGCAAACGTAACGATCTGCTGGACGCTCATCGAGGAGGCATCAAACTGCGCTTTATGTGCATCATAATATGCCTGGAACTGATCGAGCATCATGTAAGTGACCTGTTCGGCGCTCATGTCGAAATCCATGTAGTAGGTTTCCGGGTACAGATAGCCTTCGAGTTTTACAAAATACTGATCGTTGCAGACTTCCTCGGGATTGAGGAAGGAATAGCGCGTACTCGCCTGCTGAATGAACTCATTGCTGTTCCACAGATCGAGAAGCTGATCCGCCGTCAGATCCGGCAGCGCTTCGCTGATTCGCTTGGCGATATCCTTGGCCCAGCTTCCTTCCGGAATCGTCACGACCGCATAGGAGGCGGCGAGATTGGCCGGATCGGAAAGATAGTCAAGGATTTCGGGAACGCTCATGTTTTTCGCGAGTTCGTACGTGCCCACGTAATAGGAAAAGCCATCGTGAATTTTGGAATACCATTCGGCTGCCGTCCGGTTTTTCAGAAGGCCGGCTTCGTCAAGCGACGTGAGAACTTCAGCGGCGCTTTCACCTTCGGTAACTTTAATCGCGATGGATTCGGTCTGGTCAGAAACGGGTTCAAGTCCGCTCTGAAACCAGAACCAGCCTCCGGCTCCTGCGGCAAGCACAAGAACCAGAAGGATGATGGTAACAGTTAGTCCGACGTGTGATTTGCGTTTTCTTACTTTTTTCATTGCAGGAAAGACAGTACACTCCGTCAGGTCGACCTGAACTAGTCTTCTGTTTCCTCCTCGTCGGTCGCAAAAGCGCCGATGACTTCTTCAACCATGTTCCATTCGTCATCGGTTTCGATCGGAATCAGTTCGCCTTCATCGTTATAGGCGGAAGCGAATACTTCCTCTTCCGTTCCCTGCGGATCCTGGAAGACGACGTACTGTTTTCCTGTGTTCGGATCGTCAAACGTAAACAGAATGACCATGCGTTTTTCTTCGCCGTTTTCATCAACGACGTACAGTGAATTCGAGTCAATCATCGCGGTTTCTCCTTTCAGCTCCCTCAGGCCTGAGGGGATTCCCCTTATTACAGCTTTCTTTTATTTCTTTCTTACTGATGAACAGAATTCAGGGCAGATGATTTTTCGCTTATTTGTGCAATCGTCTGCTTCCTTTTTTGACTGTTCCTGTTCATTGTACCGAAAACATTGCCAGATTCTAAACGAATCTGGCGAATGAACAGACATGCATCAATTAAAAAGGCATCACCAGTCCGCCGCTCTGGCGGTCGAGATAGCTCTGCAGAATCTGTACGGCGGCCATCTGGTCGATGATCTGCTTTCTTTTCTTGCGCTTTACGTTGCCGGAAATCAGGATCTTCTCTGCGGCGGCGGTCGTCAGACGCTCATCCCAGAGTTCCACCTGGATGCCTTCGGCTTCCAGCAGTTTGGCAAACTTTTCTGAAACCTGACCGCGAATGCCGATATCGCCGTTCATGTGGCGCGGCAGACCGAGTACGACTTTTTTAACGCCGTTTTCCCGGATCACCTTCAGTACATCCTGCAAAGCCGCATCGTAGTCGTCCGGTGCAAAGCGGACCGTGGTCAGCGCTCTGGCGATCATGCCAAGCGGATCGCTGATCGAAATGCCGCAGGTTACCGATCCAAGATCAAGTCCGATAATCCGTTCCATTTATTTCTCCAGATACGCCCGGACGAGTTCTTCAATGATCTCATAGCGTTCAATCTTCTGGATGGTATTTCTGGCATCTTTATAAGAAGAAATGTAGGCAGGATCGGAACTGATCAGATATCCTGCGATCTGGTTTTCGGAATTGTATCCGCGTTCCTCGAGTGCTTCAGAAACTTCGCGAAGAATCTTTTTGATGTTCTCACGACGGATTTTTTCCGTGGTAAACATCACGGTTTCAGTAATACGGGCCATAATTTACCCTCCTCTATAATATTCTAATCATACACCAAGAAAAACAGGCTGAAAAGCAAGCGCCAAAAGCGCTCCAGAGACGTCAGGCGCGCAGTTTCCGCCCTTTTCCTGGATTCGAACTGCCTCCAGCATACCTTCTTTTGGACGCAGTCTTTCTTCTTTTGCCTGTTCCATTCGGACAGCGTCCGAACAAAGCAAGAGAAAAGCATGCAGGAAAACTCTCTTCGCTGCATGCTTTCGTCTTGCCTAACGCATTGATTTTCGGCTTGTATAAAGCCGTTTTGGCTCTGTTGATTTTGTTACTGATCCAGAATTAGAGCGATTTGGCCATCGCGGTAAAGGAATCGAAGGCTTCGCCGATCTTGGAGGCATCGCTGCCGCCGGCCTGAGCGAGGTCTTTTTTGCCGCCGCCTTTGCCGCCTGTAAGTACTGCGGCTTCACGAACGACGGTTCCTGCATTGACGCCTTTGACGATTGCATCGCTTCCTGCAGCAGCAACCAGCGTCAGCTTATCGCCGTTCTGCGCGATGAGCAGAATGGCTGCTTTCGGGTCGTTTCCTTTAATGCTGGAGGCAATTTCCTTCAGAGCCTTGCAGTCCATGTTGTCGACTTTCTTGCAGAGAACATGAAGGCCGTTGATGTCCTTGGATTCCATTGCCCATTCCTTGCACTTGAAGGAAGCAATCTGGTTTTCGAGTTCCGCAATTTTCTTCTGCAGATCTTTCATCTGATCGAAAGCGGAATCGATCTTCGCATCCAGATTTTTAATGCCTTTCGCCTTAGCGGTGTGCGCAATGTGCTCAAGCATTTTCTGCTGCGCTGCGAAATCGTTATACGCCGCCTTGCGGGTCTTGGCGGTAATACGACGGGTATCGGAACCGATGGATTCCTCGCCGACGATCTTGAGCACACCGATTTCACTCGTGTTGTCAACATGGCAGCCGGCACAGAATTCCTTGGAGACGTCGCCCATCGTTACAACACGAACCTGATCGCCGTACTTTTCATCGAACAGCGCGGTCGCACCGGTTTTCTTTGCGTCTTCAATATCGAGGATTTCCCAGGATACAGGAATGGAGTCGGTAATCATGTCGTTGACTCTGGATTCAATTTCCGCGAGTTTTTCTTCGCCGATCTTATCGCGCATGTTGAAGTCAAAACGCAGATAGTCCGGTCCGACAAAGCTTCCGGCCTGATGAATCTGATCGCCCAGTACGGATTTCAGTGCGCTCTGCAGCAGGTGCGTTGCCGAGTGGTTGGCCGTTACGTTTTCGCGGCGGACCGCATCCACGCTCTGCCATACGGTATCGCCGACATGCAGGATGCCTTCATCGAGTTCGATTTTGAGCAGGTGCTGCTTGTTGCGGGTTTTAACGCCATCCACTACGCGGGCTTTTACGGTATCGGAGCTGATCGTTCCGGTATCGGCAACCTGACCGCCGGACTGTACATAAAACGGCGTAACATCCAGGATCACCTGACCGTCGCCGTCGAGTTCATCGACAAGATGACCGTCCTTGAAGAGAGCGATGACTTTGCCTTCTTCGGCAAGAACGTTGTAGCCGTTGAATTTGCACGCGCCGGTGAAGTTCATCAGATCTTCGTTCTGGCTGGCGAAGGAATCTTCGACATTGCGGGCAGCACGTGCTCTTTCCTTCTGCTGCTTCATCTGTTCGTCGAATTCTGCGCGATCCGCTTTCAGACCGTTTTCTTCGGCGATTTCCTGGGTCATTTCAAACGGGAAACCGTATGTGTCGTAAAGCTTGAAGGTAATTTCACCGCTCAGCTTGCCGTCTTTGGCTTTGGCCATTTCATCATCGAGCAGCGCCTGACCGTTTTTCAGAGTTTTCTTGAAGATTTCTTCTTCCTGACGGATGACTTTTTCGTTTTCGTCAATTTTATCCGTCAGATACGGATAGAAGTCTTTCATGTTTTCGCTGACGGTCGGAACGAGCTTGTAAAGGAACGGTTCATCCAGACCGAGCTTCAGACCGAAGCGAACGGCACGACGGAGTACGCGGCGCAGAACGTAGCCGCGGCCGGAGTTGGAGAAGCCGGCACCGTCGGACAGCGCGAAGACGAGCGTACGGATATGGTCGGCAATAACGCGGAAGGCCATTTTGTTTTCGCCTTCGTATTTTTTGCCGGAAAGTTTTTCAGTTTCGTGAATGATCGGCAGGAACAGATCGGTATCGAAGTTGGTTTCGCCGTCCTGAACGAGCGCAACCAGACGTTCGAGACCCATGCCGGTATCGATGTTTTTCTGCGGCAGTTCCTTATAGTCCTTGCGGTCGATCGAAGGATCGCAATCGTACTGGCTGAATACGATGTTCCATACTTCGATGTAGCGATCGTTTTCCATTTCTTCAAAGAAGAGCTTTTCGCCAAGGTGCTGCGGATCGTACTTTTCGCCGCGGTCAAAATGGATTTCGGTGTCTGGTCCGCCCGGACCTTTGCCGATCTCCCAGAAGTTTTCCTGGGTACGCAAAATGTGCCTGGGATCTACGCCGCATACTTCGGTCCAGATCCGGTACGCTTCGTCATCATCCGTATAGACGGTGATGTAGAGCTTATCCTTGTCGATGCCCATCCATTCATCACTGGTCAGAAATTCCCACGCAAACGGAATGGCTTCCGGCTTGAAGTAATCGCCGATGGAGAAGTTTCCAAGCATTTCGAAGAACGTATGGTGACGGGCGGTTTTGCCGACGTTTTCAATATCGTTGGTACGAATGGATTTCTGCGCGTTGGCAATCCGGTTTTTCTTTGGCTTTTCCGATCCGTCAAAGTATTTCTTCAGTGCGGCGACACCGGCATTGATCCAGAGAAGCGTCGGGTCGTTATGCGGAATAAGGCTTGCACCGGGTTCGATCATATGGCCCTTGGATTCAAAGTAATCCAGAAACATCTGACGAACCTGATTTCCGGTAAGTTGTTTCATATGACTCCTTTCAGCAGTTTCCTGCTTATAATTCCCATTTCAAACTCGAATCTGAAGCGGCTATCAGAGCGTATGGACAGACAAAATAAAAAACGCCCCTGTTTCCAGGAACGTGTACACGCGATGCCATCCCGGTTTGCCCATGGTTTTCCCATGGACACCCTTAATTTTCTGATAACGCCAGACTGCGGCAGCTCAAGGATGGCTCGAGACAGATGCGCTGTCTTCTTTCACCGCCGAAGACTCTCTGCAAGCCGCAACTCTGTCCTTTTTCCCTTCAATGCTGCTTTTAGAAGTATAAACTCTCAAAAAGCTGTGCGCAAACAAATCCCATAAGAACACGTGCGGCCTTCCCATTCGATTCCCGATCGCCCATCCAAAACGTACACAAACTTCGGGCTACGCTCTGGAAACAAAAAGGACGCCTTATGTCGCAGGCATCCTATTTTGTTTCTTCAGAAGACTGGGATCGGAATTCGTCGTGCAGATCACCGGAATCCGATTCGTTTTCGCCGGCTGCATCGGACGCGTCCGGCTGAATACTTAAAGCTCTCTGATCCATATCGGCCGAATCTCCCGGATCCAGCGCTTCGTCCAGATCGAGATCTTCGATGGCGGATAAATCTACAATTTCCTTATCGATCGCCGATGAATCGGCATGGGTTTCATTTAAAGCGGATAAAACGGTCGATTCGTTTGAGCGTACCGGTTCTGCCTCAGCAGCCTGTGCAATCTGGGCATGATAGGCCGGCGAGGTCAGCGATGTGCCCGGCAGCGGCATATTCGTTCGGCTGACTGCTTTTTGTGCCTTCTCGCCTTGCTTTAGGCGTTTTTCGGCTACGCGTTTTGCGCAGAGGATTTTCCAGCGCAGACGTTCCTTGAGCGTGGTCTGCCGCGAAGCAGGATCGATACGTCTGGCGCAGATTTCAAAAACTTCCCGGACCGAAACAATCTTAAGATCCCGCTTGGCCCGGGAAACAGCGGTATAGACCAGACGTTTTGCGCTCATCTTCATCGCCTGTTCCGGAAGGGAAAATACAACGTCCTGATATTCCGAACCCTGCGCCTTATGGACCGAAACGCACCAGGCGTGGGAAATCATTGCGTTGAACGGGCTGGTCACTTCGTATTCGATGTTGTCAAAATGCACGAGAGCCGTACGGGTTTTCGGGACGATTTCCACGATTTCTCCAATATCGCCGTTGTAAATGCCTTCCTGAGCGATATTCACTTTTAACATGACTTTATCGCCTTCCCGGTAATGCACTTCGTGATAGCCGCCCTGGTTATGTCTTACTTTTTCTACGATTTCCGGCTTTGAAGTCGAAAAGGGGTTGAGCAGTTCCTGCATAATCGCATTCAGCTCAAATACGCCGCCTTCCCCTTCGTATTTCGGAGAAAGAATCTGCACCTTGCCGGGATTTGGCTTTTCCATGACGATCTGCGCGATCTGCTCCGACATTTTTTTCTCAGGCGCGCAAAGTTCGACGCCATCCGAAAATTCGAAGGGCTGCCCCTTGCGAATTTCATCCGACAGTTTTGCGATGCCGCTGCCTTTTTTCTGACGGTAAAGCTGGTCGAGATGAATCGTGGGAAACTCTTTTGAAGCGATCAGATCGCTGAGCACCTTGCCTTCCCCAACGCTTTCGAGCTGTTCTTCATCGCCGATGATCAGAAGACGGGTATTTGCGGGCATCGCTTTGAGCAGTGCAGAAAAGAGACGCGTATCGACCATGGAAAATTCATCCACGATCATAAAATCGCTCGAATACAGATTGTATTCGTTTTTTTCGAAGACATCCGCATCGGGATCCCAGCCAAGCAGCGAATGAACGGTACGTCCCGTGGAGCCCGTCAGTTCGCTTAAGCGCTTGGCAGCCCGTCCAGTCGGCGCACAGAGCTGATAGCGGCAGCCGGGCATTACGGTATCCAGACATTCGAGAATGGCTTTGACGATCGTTGTTTTACCGGTTCCGGGACCGCCGGTCAAAATGGAAACCGGACTGGAAAAGCACGTCTCAATCGCTTCGATCTGCTTTTCGCTGTACGTAATGCGATCGCGCCGTTCAATCTGCGCGATCTTTTCGATCAGAGACTGCCGGTCATATCCAGGATTGGATGAACCCGGATGTTCCTGCATCTGAAGCATCCGTTCAGCCAGAAGATCGCAGATCGAATTTTCCGCTTCCCAGAGAAACCGCGGAAATACGCGGTCTTTTTCCAGCTTGATCATTTCACAGTTGGACAGGGTAATCAGACTTTCTTCAAAATGGTCCATCCGCTCGCAGAGCTCATACAGAAACGGACGGACAATGAATGTACTGCCGCTCTGGAAACAGGCGTTTTTCAGTTCGTAGTAAATTCTCGCTTCTGCGCGCTGGTGATCCGTGGCGGAAAGCTTCAGTCCGTTGGCAATGCGCGTACAGGCGCCATACGTTACGCCCATCCCGCCGTAAAACGGGGCGAAGCAGCTTTTCTGTAAATCTTCCAGAGAGTAATTGCGGGCGAGAATCGCACGCGTTTCGGACAGGCTGACGCCCCAGTGCATCAGGGTCAGAGCGAGTTCTTCTTTTCCCTGCAGATTCGCAATGCCTTCGCTGACGCGTACCGCCAGATTTGGGCGCAGATCGCATTTGGTGATCAGGACTTCCGGATTTTCTCGAATTTTCTCAAGCGCGCTTTCCCCGAGCGCGTCGACGATTTTTTCGGCGCTGCGCTGGCCGACATACGGGAAAAAATCGGAACTGAGAAAGCGGACCAGCGTCTCTTCCTTGCTGGTTTCCTGCGCCTGCCAGCTTGAAACTTCAAACTGAAGTCCATAGCGGGGATCCTGAATCCAGTGTCCGAAAAGCGTCACCGCGTCTCCGACGAGCAGAGAATTCAGACCGCCGCCCTTGAACACCAGATCTCTTTTTTCTTCATACTGCAGACGGCCGATCTTAAAGCTTCCCCGCTCAAAAATGAAAGTGCGGACGGTTCCGCTTATCGATTCGGTTTCCGGCTGTTCCAGCTCCAGCGTTTCGTACTCGCTCATAACTTCTCCCGTCTTTCTGGCCATTCCATTTCGAAATTGGAAATCGATCCGGCTTGCTTATTTCGTGTCTTCGGTTTGAGAAGACGCGCTGTTCTGCTCTTTGGCAGCTTTACGTCGGGCCTTTCTGGCCTTTTCCCGCTCTTTTGCTTCTTTTTTCTTTAATGCTTCCGCCTGACGAACGGCCTCTTCTTTCATTGCGGCTTCGGCTCGGGTCTCGATCGTTTCAAAGACATCGCGATCTTCAAAGAAAACTTGTTCAATGACACCGCCGCCCAGGCATTTATCGGCCATGTAAAATACGGCTTCCTGACCAGGCGTAACGGCTTCGACACCCTGCGGATAGGAAACGATCGCCTGATTGCCATGAACCTCGAGGGTTACCGGAATGTCCTTCTGGCGATAGCGGAATTTCACCGTGCACTGTTTCGGGAATTCAAATCCGTCGGGAACGAGCCAGTTGATCCTTTCAATACGGGCACGATCCGAAACGAGCCAGTGCATCTGGTCGGTACGGGCTACGAAAAGAAGGTTTCGTTCGACGTCCTTTGCTGCGACAAACCAGGGGCCGACAAAGCCGGTAATGTTTAAGCCTTTTCGCTGACCGATCGTGTAATACAGCACCCCCTGATGGGTACCCAGTTCCCGACCGGTATCGATATCGATGATCTTTCCTTCTTTCGCCGGCAGATAGTTGCTTAAAAACTCCCGGAAGTTGCGTTCGCCGATAAAGCAGATGCCGGTGGAATCCTTCTTTTTGGAAACCGAATCCAGAAGAAGCTGACCGGCCAGCCTGCGCACTTCCGGCTTAGTCAGCGTACCTAATGGAAAGAGCGTTCTGGAGAGCGGCTCTTTGGCGATCTGCGCCAGAAAATACGTCTGGTCCTTATTCTGATCGGCGGCACGGCCAAGCCAGGCAAATCCGTCTTCGTCAATGCGCGAGCAGTAATGACCGGTCGCGATAGCATCGAATCCGTTTTCCATGGCGTATTTATAAAAGGAGTCAAACTTGATGTACTGATTGCACAAAATATCCGGATTCGGCGTCCGGCCTTTTTTGTATTCTTCCAGGAACGTCGTAAACACGTTGTCCCAGTACTCCCGTACGAAATCGACACGAAGCAAGGGCAGCTGCAGATGCTTTGCAACGGCCTGGGCATCGTGATAGTCCTGCTCCTGCGGGCAGACGGAATTGTACAGATCCGGATTTCCCGCAATGTCATGGTTGAGAAACGAATCCCAGTTGCGCATGAAGCAGCAGGTCACTTCATGGCCCTGCTCCTTCAGTAAATAGGCGGCAATGGCACTGTCCACGCCCCCGCTCAGTCCGACGAGTACTTTCATACTTGAACTCCTTTCCTGTTCTGTTTCGATATTCCTTCAAGGATAAACTGCCAGAGAAAAAACGGCTGCCGGATCCCGTCTGTTCTGAAACCGTGCAGACTTTCCTCTTTTTCGTCCTTTTCTTTTGGCGCCTGAGGACGCGAAAACCTGCACCGTTAAGATTGTGCAGGGAAATTTGCAGTTCTTTATATTTTGGACTTCCGAGGGCAGTCTGTCAAAACTGCCTCTTTTTCACAAGACGGGCAGTCCAGACGGCCGGCAAGGCCAGTATGAGAAAGCAGCAGCCGACTCCAGGCCGGTCTTATTAGGGGTATACGCAGATCCGCAGCCGAGCCTTTCTCTATTTTCAGTCTGGTTTCGATATTTTCTGTCTGGTTTCTGGCGATCTGTCTTTGCTGTCCCATGGAAAAAGGCTGCCCTTTTACAGACAGCCTTAAATAGTGGTTTTGGGATACGGTGCAGCAGCTGAAAAGCGAAGCCTTCAGTCCATCTCTTCAACCGGTTCTTCAGGCAGACAGAGAACCGGGCCTTCCCCGTTTTGTAATGCTGCGTCCTCAATAGGAATGAAAGAAATCCGCAGTTCCATCCCCAGGCCGTCGGCCAGCCGCTTGAGCAGCTTCAGGGAAGGGTTGCGATGTCCCCGCTCGAGCTTGGAGATATCGCCCTGGTCAATACCGGTGCGGCGGGCTAGCTCGCTCTGCGTGATCTGCAGTCTTTCCCGGGTATCCAGAATGGCATGAACGATTGCGTATTCAGGACTGCCTTCTTCGAGGTCAATCGGTGTTTCCCGCTTTGAAATAACCATAATCAGATCGGCTTCTCCAAAAGGTCCGTCATGAACCGGACCTGTCATTTTCTTCACGTGCCGGCGAAAGCAGCAGCCGGACAAAAACCGTACGAAAGAAAACAGCCCCTGCTGGATTTCAAAATCCAGGCTGCCTGCTTCATGATGCATTTCAGGAGCTTTGCACTCAGAATTCCGGTTTGCGAAGAAGCTTTTCCTTTCTGAACTCGCCGGATCGATTCACGTTCTTAAAGCCCATGGAACGTCTTTGAACAATCTTAATCCGGCCGGGGTGGGAATAATGAGGCGGAAAGTACCCATTCAGCATTTTTTCTGTCGATAAATTAAGATTTTTGTATACCTTTATCATCTTTACAGGGTAATAGAATTGCACGAAATTGTGCTGAACGTGTCTTTAAATTTAGTTTGTATCTTTATGAGACAATTTACAATATTTTTTTATTCGTCTTCCACAATTTTATTCAAATCGGATCCGGATTATGTTGAAATCCGATTCAAATGGGTTCGAATCGTTTTGTGATGATAGACTCATCCATTTGAATGCGCATTCATTTTGAAGTGTTCCTGTACATTATGCCCCCTTCCCGGAATTTCCTCTACTTATAAAGAAAAGAGGGTTGCTTTTGTTAAGAACAAGTAAGGGAAAAAGCGCTGTGAAAGAATTCCTTTCATTTTCATTAACGATTCCTTATTGCTTTCTAATATAAAAGTGCTAAATTCCAGCTCCGGTCATTTTTTAAAAATCCGTTTTGTCCGTCTTTTTCCCTGCCCGAATTTCCTTTCCCGTTTCCTTCTGGAGAAATCCTGTTCGTATTTAAGTACCTTTTCTCGATCTTTGCGTACGATAGTCTTGCCTTATGTTTCATTTAAGGCGTGCAGAAAGATGGAGTTTTTATTCATGGCCTGGTTTCCTCTGTTTTTTGATCTGGAAAACAAACCCGTTCTCATTCTGGGCGGCGGTCATGCCGCTCTGGAAAAAGCGCAGCGGCTTCTTCCCTTCCATGCCCGTATTACGGTCTGTTCCCCTTCTTTTCTTGAAGCATTTGCGTCTTTACCCGTGATGCAAATCGAGCAGGAATGGTCGCCCGACTGGTTTTGTCCGACCGACTATCTGCTGATCATTGCGGCGACCGATCAGCCCGAAATCAATCACGCGATTGCCCTGTGGGCCAAAGAGAAAAACGTTCTTTGCAACTGCGTGGACGATCCGGACTGGTGCACCGTCACCTTTGGAGCGGTCGTTTCCGGAACGGAGTACGCTATCGGCATTTCCACTTCCGGCGCTTCGCCGACGGCTGCCCGCTATTTAAAACAGAAAATCCGGGAGATCGTCCCGGAAGACTTTGATTCCATTCTTCTCTGGCTGAAGCAGCTTCGCCCTTATATTCGCGAGACCGTTCCGTCTTCCCTTCGGCCCGTCGTTTTTCGAAGGCTGTTTGAAGACGCCATACGGAAAGGAAGTGCCCTTTGTGCAAAGGAAGTCGAACGGCTGATTGAGCACGCAGAACACAGGAGGAACTCTATGAATCGAAAGCCTGAAATTTCTCTGGTCGGGGCCGGATGTGCCGGTATTGAAGGCCTTACACTCGCTGCCCGGCATGCGATCGAACGCGCGGATGTCATCGTCTATGACCGTCTGATCGATCCGGAAATTCTGGATTTAAACCCCAATGCTGAAAAAATCGAACGCGGCAAGCGCGGACATGAAAAAAGCTCCAGTCAGCAGGAAATTCATGAACTGCTTCTGGAGCTTTCAAAACGGTATGCGCATATTGTCCGTCTGCAGGGCGGCGATCCGATGGTCTTTGGCCGCGGCATGGAAGAAATCGAAATTCTTCGACAGCACAATATCGATCTGCAGGTTCTTCCCGGCATTTCGAGTTTTTACGGCATTCCCGCCAAAGATCTCTTTGGTCTGACCCGGCGAAATGTTGCCGGCGGATTCATGGTTCTGACCGGAACGAGCGAAAACACACCGCGAACAAAGGAAGAATGGAAAAACATTGCTGAATTTTCCGGAACGATCGTCTTTCTGATGGCGATGAACCGGCTTGATGAAATTTCCCATCATCTGATGGAAGCCGGTATGGATCCGCATACGCCCTGCGCCATTTTTTCGTCACGCTCATCCATGATGACCGCCAGCGCTTCCTGCACGCTCGATTCGCTTTCTGCCTGTGCAAAAGAGCATCAGCTGTTTTCGCCGGCCATCGTAGTCATTTCCGGAACGGCCGCTTTATACGATCCGCCCAGGCATTTGCGCGTCGGGCTTTGCGGATCGGACGCTCTCAATCAGAAGCTGAAAGATCTTCTCCCCGCTTCTGTGCAGTATCAGCAGCTGCTCAAAGTCCGCTATCACGATCTGCCTTTGCCAGACGATCTGTTTGATTCAGGTCTGCCGCAGTGGATCGTTTTGACCAGCGCGCACGGCATTCATGTCCTCATGCGCGAATTTCAGCGCCTGCACATCGATCATAGGAAACTGGCCAATACCCGGTTTGCGCTGATCGGACGCCAGAGCGCCAGAGTTCTCGAATCGTACGGGATTTTCGCCGACCTTGTCGCATCGCCTTCCTCCAGTCAATCCCTTCTTGAAACCCTCAAGCCCGAACTCGCTGAGGGAGATCGCGTTTTCCTCGCACAAAGCCGGCAGGCCATTGATGTTCTCTCCAGAGGACTGCAGGAAATTTCTTCGATTACTGTGCTAGAACATCCGCTCTATGAAGTGACTTTTGAAAGTTCGAGCATGGATTTTCTCCCGGCAAAAGTAAAAGACGATTCACCGGCCTGGAAAGAGCTTCTCCAGACGGATGTGCTCGCCGTTTCCAGCCGGGAATGTGCCAAAGCCGTCCTGCGCGATCATCTGCTCGACCGTACAAAATGTATTGTTGCCATTTCGAAAGAAGTTGCCGATATTCTGGAAAATGAACGCAGTAAGAGAGCGATCGATCTTCGCATTGCCGAAACGCCAGATGCACACGGCATGGCCGAAGCCATTGAAACGCTGCTTCCCTGACCCCATCACGTATGCAAAGACCCAAAATACGAAAACAGGAAACACGAAGACATAAAAATGCGAACAGCCAGCTTAAAGCCGTTCGCATTTTTTCGTGCAGTCAGAGATTTCCTCTGCCTGTTTCTTTTGAAATTTTCGTTGGAAGCCAGACCGGATCAGCTTCCGGCTTTGTGTTCGGCTTTGAGCTGTACCGGCTGCTCTTTGTCATCGTAAAAGAGAATCGGCACATACAGACCGTCTTCGATTCGATACTGAAATTCACCGAGATGATCGTTGTCCATCGCTTCCAGCATCAGATCAAAGTCCATGACGAGTCCCTCTGGGAGTTCATCCCTCTTAAACCAGCGGTTTTCGCCTTCTTCGCTGGAAATCAGACTGCCTTCGAAGTCGTCTGAGCGAAACAGGAAAACGATATAGCGGGAATCGCCATGAGGAAACTGTTTCACGCCGACCAGTTTCACCGTACGCAGGCGCAGCCCGGTTTCTTCGAGAACTTCCCGCTTGCAGGCGTGGACGAACGATTCGCCGTGTTCGACATGGCCGCCGGGGAAAACCCAGCCGTCCCATTCGCCTTTATTCCGTTTCTGTAAAAGAATTTCATCATTCCGTGTGAGCAGACAGATCGTCGTCAGCTCGCAAGATTCGAGTTTATGCTTCATCGTTTCGTACCTCTTTTCTCTCTTTTCAAACCGGTCCTGTATAAACCGTTTGAGCCGTAAAGAAAACGTACACCCATTCCTGAAAATCGAAAAAGTTTATTCATCCCGTACCGTAAAGAACGTTCGATTTTCACGAAGCGGAAACAGTCTGGCTGTTCGGGTAGACGGGTCCCAGTCGTTCAGGCGGATCTCGAAAACTTCCTGTAGAAGATCGCTTTGGGCAAGTTCGATTGCGCTGCCCTGAAACACTTTCTGATGTCCATCCAGGACGAGAATTTCATCCGCATAGCGTAAAGCGAGATCAAGATCGTGCGCCACGACGACGAGAATGCGCGAAGGATCTTTCAGCATGCAGAGCAGATCCATGAGTTCAAAACGCGCGGAAGGATCGAGGTTGGCTCCCGGTTCATCCAGAAACAGACAGTGCGGGTTTTGAACGAGCACCTGTGCGATGGCCGCTTTCTGCCGTTCGCCAGCGGACACTTCATCCAGGCGATGCGTCGCCAGCGCGTCAATCGACAATGCACGCATCGCATCCTGTGCCCGTTTTGCTGCATCTTCTGACTGCATGCCGGAGAGATCTGTCTTCCCGGCTTTTTTCCAGAAACGCGAAAACCGGCTCTCTTCTCTGGCGTAATCGCCCAGTTCCACAAAGCGCTGAACGCTCATCTGCACATTGAGCGTATCGTCCGCGATTCGCCCGGTAATTCTCGCCCGTTCCATCGCAGAAAGAGGAAGGAGATTTTTCCCGTTGTACAATACGCTGCCGCTTTGCGGTTTCATCCAGCCGCCGAGAATGGAAAGCAGCGTACTTTTGCCGGAACCGTTGCGGCCGAGGATGATATACAGCTTTCCTTCTTTAAAATCGGAGGAAAAGTCTTGGATGACGACTTTGTTTCCGTAGCCGGCGCGAATATGTTCAGCTTTAAGCATCCAGTTTTCTCCTTTCCAGAAGCAGATAGAGAAAATACGGACCGCCAGCCAGTGAGAGGACCAGTCCGGCCGGCAGCTCCCACGGAAGCAAAATCCAGCGGCCGATCAGATCCGCCGCGCCGACGAGCAGTGCGCCGACCAGAACGCAAAGAAGCAGAAACGTCTTAAACGGCAGACGATAGCGCGAAAGCCAGGCAGGGACAATGAGGCCGACAAAGCCAAGCATGCCGCAGAGCGAAACGACCCCGCACGCCAGCAGCGCGCAAAGAAACAGAAAGAAGACACTCCATTTTTCCACATTCAGACCGAGCGTCTGTGCCTGCCGGTCGCCAAGCGTAAACATTTCCAGTTCTCTGGAAAAGAGGAACACCAGAACAATTGCCGGCAAAATCAAGATGGACGCATACAGATCCTTATTTAAGGAAAGCGAAGCCAGCGATCCGATCTTAAACGAGGCATAGCCGCTCAGCGCATCCGGGACCAGGACGGTCAGAAGATCGATCCCGGCAGAAAACAGCTGGCTGATCGCCATGCCCGCCAGCAGGATTGTCAGCCGGGACGCTTTTCGCTTTCTGGCCAGATTGGCGACGAGAAGGCCGCACGCCAGACCGCCAAAAAAGCCGAACACCGTTCCTGCGCTGAAGGAGAGCGGAAAGAGACTGCTGCCAAGAATGGTAAAAAAGCCGACCGAGGCGTTGACGCCGATGATGTTGGCCGAGGCCAGCGGATTATGCAAAATGGTCTGGACCAAAGCGCCGGAGAGCGCGAGCGCACTTCCCGCAAGAAGAGCGCCAAGTACGCGCGGCAGACGCAGATGCAAAACGATCGAGCGCATCGATTCCTGCATCGGATCCAGCCAGCCGGCCGGACCGGCCAGTATGGAAATCACAGAAAGCCCAACCAGGAGAATGAGCGCGCCAAGCACCATTTTGCGCGGTTTACTCGCCATAGACGATCGTTTCGAGATTTTCCAGAGCATCCGCCCACTTCGCGTTTGGCTTCAGGTTGTACAGCTTCTGATCGAGGACATACACTTTTCCGTTTTTAACCGCGTCCAGGTTTTTCCATGCATCGCTCTGAAACAGGGCATCGGCGATTTCCTGCGCCTGTTCGTTCGTTTTTCCCTGCGCGACATAAAAAATCTGATCCGGGTTTTCTTTCGCGATGACTTCCATGGACAGCGTGTCCAGACCGTCTTCGCCAGCAATGTTTTCCGTTTTCAGATCCGCTAACATGGAGCCTAATACTGAGTTGGAAGAGCCAAGCGCCTTGATTCCCTTTCCAGTTTCGCGAAGAGCCAGAACTTTTGGCGGGTTATTGCGCTCTTTGTTTCGAATGGCTTCGATGCGTTTCTGCTGTTCGAGACCGTTCTTTTCATAGCTGCTTGTATCCCCGGTAATACGACAGAACTGTTCCAGGACGCGCAGATAGTCTTCAAAGGAAGACACATCATAGTAAACGACAGGAATGCCGGATTCCTCCAGCAGATCCGCCATTTTCTTCTGAGAATCGTTTTTGGCACTGGCGATGACCAGGTCCGGATCGGATGAGAGCAGCGTTTCCTGCGCAATGGATTTCACATCGCCCAGATCCTGTACCTTTTCGGAATCGAGATCCAGATCAAAGGACGTCCACGTATCGTGCGCCGCTGCCGCAATCTGATCCTTGCCGCCGGCATCCGCAAAAAGGTCCGCAAAGCTTCCGATCAGAATGGCTGCGCGCTCCGGCTTTTGAATTTCGACCTCACGGCCAAGATCGTCCTTAAGAACAATCGTCTGCTCATCCGTCTGGGTGTAAAGCGCCGAAGAGAGCGAGGACGTCTGGGAAGAAACGGAAGCATCCGCGGTTTGCGAAGAGTTCGACGCGCAGCCGCCCAGAAGAGAAGTCACGGCGGCGCAAAGCAGAAGGCGCGAGGCTAAGGAAGATTTTAAATTCAGGTTTCGTTTTGTAATTTTGTTCATAAGACAGTATTTGAATGGTGTTTTGAAAACCGGTGTAAGAAAACCGGTCTGAATCAGGAAAACGCTTCGGGATCAGAATTCTGATGCCGAAGCGTGAGTGAAAATCAAATTGGATATTAAATCAGGTAATCGGCAGCGGCTTCTTTTACTCCGTCTGGATTGGCCTTTTCCCAGGCATCATAGCCCATGCCAGAAGCTTCCACGATGCGCGCGAGATGGATCAGGAAATCCGGAATGCGATCCAACCGGAATATTGCCGAGCTCCACGCCCATTTTTTCTTCGCCCTGTTCATCGTTTCCTCCGGCATAAAGCAGGAAGGTCGGAACCGGCTTCTTATCGACGACTTTCAGAGCGCCGCGGAAACCGATCTTGCCGATCTGATGGGCGGCACAGCTCGACGGGCAGCCGGAAATATGAATCTGCGGCAGAGCGTCATCGGCGACGCCGGCTTCGCTGACTTTGGCCAGAATCGTGCGCAGCAGATCCTGCGAATCGCGCAGACCGACCTGACAGATGGACGCACCAATGCACGATTCGGACGTTTCGAACGCCGTCCGCGCCGCTTCGGATTCAATGATTTCCAGAATCTGACGGGCTTCGTTTGCAGTCAGGTTAATGATATAGGCCCCTTCGTCCGGGGACAGTCGCATTTCGACCTGATCCATATGTTCGAGAGCGCCGGACAGACGGCCG
Organism: Allobaculum fili; assembly: GCF_020969955.1. Taxonomy (NCBI): domain Bacteria; kingdom Bacillati; phylum Bacillota; class Erysipelotrichia; order Erysipelotrichales; family Erysipelotrichaceae; genus Allobaculum; species Allobaculum fili. The sequence continues at coordinate 27,267 of NZ_JAHDSX010000024.1, forward strand.
AGCGTTTCGATCGAAGGAACGCCGCCGCGCGGATGGAAGAGAACGCTGTACAGATCGCCGTTGGTCTGATGCTTCACGATGAAGGACTCTTCGAGCGGTTCGCCCTCGCCTTCCTTGTGAATGCGCAGATCTTCAAAATTGTCTACATACAGGTTCTTTTCTTCTTTGAGCTTGCGGAATTCCTTGTCGAATTCCTCGATCAGACGATCGCGGCCAAGGCTTTCCTGCAAATAGCGGGTTCTGGCTTTGGAGCGGTTTTCGTAGTTGCCGTATTTACGGAACAGGCGGATCATCGCTTCAATGACGTACAGAATCTTACCCGGTTCCAGGCTTTCTTTGACTTTTACGCCAAATTTAGGATTGTTTCCCAGACCGCCGGCGATATAGACATCGTAGCGGCCGTCTTCTCTGGCTACAAAGCCAAGATCGCGGAACGTCGCATGAGTGACGTTGGATTTCGAATTGGAGAACGCGACTTTCAGCTTGCGGGGCATTTTGTCCTGGTCGATGAAATCGAGCAGGAATTCAGCAGCCGCAAGGGCATGGGGCATAACGTCAAAGTATTCTTCTTCCACGCCGCTGAGCGGAGAGCACATCACGTTGCGCGGATAGTCGCCGCCGCCTCCGTAGCAGACGATGCCGACATTGGGGGCCTGCTCCATAATGTCGCAGACGGTATCGACATCGAGATCGTGCAGCTGGATGGTCTGGCATGTTGTAAAGTGCGCCATCTTGACATCGTGCTTGCGAATCATTTCAACAATAAAGCGCAGTTTTTCCGGCGTGACGCGGCCGCCGCTCATACGCAGACGCAGCATGCTTTTCTGGCCGCCGCGCTGGGCGTAGCTTCCGTATTTTCCGGAGAAGCCTTTGTATTCCTTCATATTCATCTGGTGATTGAAGAATTTTTCCGCTCCTTCGCGAAATTTCGGAACGACTTTCTTATATTCATCGTAATCGACAGGTTTTAAAACAGACATGGATATTTACCTCTATTCCACTTCAGTATAATACAGTGCATTTTCTGACACCCCTTACTTGAATCACAAATCTGAGGATTTTGACGTGCGGCTGTCTCCGCCCGGCTTCGTTTTTGAAACGTGTATATATCCTTTGCGGTTCCTTTCCTGCTCATTTCGGATAAAAAGAGCGTCTTCTCTGTTTTCTGTTCAAAATCTGGAACCTTCTATCTTCTTCCCCTTTTCTGGACTGCGCAGGATCCGCCTTGCTTCGTTCGCACGGAGTGCCCGCTGGATTGTGGAATATCACGCTATTCCTTCCAGGCTGCGAAACATGTCCTCGTGCCTGTCCGATTCGTCGGCTCTGGCGGCTTTTGATCTTTCCGTTGAATCCCCTTTTGGATTTCTTTATAATGAACACGTTGCCCGCGTGGTGAAACTGGTAGACGCAGTGGACTCAAAATCCATCGACAGCGATGTCGTGCCGGTTCGAGTCCGGCCGTGGGCACCATTTTCGAACTTCAGTCCCCAGATCTGGGGATTTTTTTATGAAACGAAATAACGCGCAGATCCATACGGAAATCTGCGCGTTTTGTTATGCGGGGTGAACAATGAAATCAATCCGCTCACTTAATCGCCGCTCACTCAATCGGATAAATCCGAATGAACTGCGTCGTTTAGAGGTTCTTCGTTTTTTTGCGCTGTATTTTCGTCGATCCCGTTTTCCGGCTCCAGTCCGGAAAAATCGACAGAGCGATCGACCGGCTCCTCGACCGGATTATCCTGTGCCGGATCCGAATCGAGCGAAGATGGGGTCATAGGCGGGAACGCTTCCTGATCTTCCGTGGCCTCCATCGTTTCGAAGTCTTCCTCAAACGGATCTTCGGGGTCAGCCTCATCGGGATCAAACAAAGACGCCTGCGAGAGTAGTGCCAGCGAGGCCAGCGGCGATTGCGAATCCAGATTGGCGGGAAGCAGACTGTCGCTGTCCGAAACATTTAGCGGCCGCTCGTAAATCGCTCGGGCCTTTTCGATCTGATTGGTAAAGAGACGCTGCAAAGCTTCAAACTGATCGGCCTGCCGGGTTCCCGGATATTCGTAAAGCGAAATGATTTCGACCTGCGGAAAGATCGACTCCGAATCGCGGACCAGATCGTAAATCGAGCGGGCGATGCGCAGACGAGTCTGTACTTCCGGATTTCGTCCATTGAATACGTAAAGACCGGTAATCTGATCGTCCGGATGAATCGGCGAAATGGAAAACAGATACTTGAAGATCAGCGGGAAAATTTTCTGCTTTTTGACATCGTGCGACGTGGAGTACTTGGCATCGCCGAGAATGTAGCGGGCGCCTTTCCACTTTGGACTTTCAATGCGGAATACGTAGTCCGGCGTGTAGTACGTTCCATAGGAAGATTCTTCACTGCCCTTGATCGGCATCGAAATCGATGTGGAGCGGCCAAGGCCGGTAATCGCGCGGTCTGGATGCTTGTGGTTGTAGATGACCGGCTGATAGTAAAGCGTGATTTTCAGATCGTCCTTCTGATAAATGTAGACGTTGTTGATCTCGGTGTTCTTATAAAACGTATCGCTTTCAAACGTGTAGTTGACCCGGTACGAACGGGTGCGCTGAAAGCCGCTGCTTTCGAAAAACTCGCCCAGCTTCGTCAGAACGTACACTTCATACATTTCCGTAATCTGCAAAAACGTTCGAACGAAGCGAAGATCGCCGACACTCACGTTTTTCCTCGCGAAGCAGCGGCTGATGCTTTCGTAAATCAGACGGTATGCGGGCAGCTGACGGAACGCCGGGGTCAGCGTCGGCGCTTTTTTCAGTTCAATGAGTCTGGCCGGAATGGCACGGGAATACACCTGATACAGATAACGGAACCCCGCGAGCAGATCCCGCAGTTCGTTTTCTGTCGAATCAAACGAGTTTTTCATGACTTCGTACAGGAAGGCCGCAGAGTTCTGCATGTTCGTGATCGTCTTGTCATGAAGAACCGACCGGGCAGGAATCAGCTTTTTCTCCCTGGCCAGTTCGGGAATCATGGCTTCAATATCGTCGCAGACACCCTTGAGAAACGAGAGAGTGACCTGATTTTCGTACACATCCGTCGTACTGAGCGTCTGATCGACGTGCGAGAGATCGGGAATATATGTGTTCATTCCAATACGCAGACCGACGCGGGAATCGCGAACACGATGCAGGGCTTCTGGATGTCCCAGCAAATACCGCACGCTGGCCTGCATGGACTGGCTGCTGCCGTTCTGAGAGTGAAGCGCAGCTTTTCTTGGCCGCAGGCGAATGAGCCGCCAGGACCGTTCAAAAAGCGTCGCGGTCTGCTTGAGCTGACGGATCTTGTCTTCAAGCGAATAGTAGCCGGGCCCTTTAGATCCTTCCCGGGTATCGTAGTCTTCCCTGGTTCCGTAAAAGAGCATCGGATTGTGACGGGCAATATAGGCGCCCATGGAATTGACGGAATAGTTTTCGTCCGTCAGCGGCGTGATGACTTCGATGTAGTCGGAGTAAAACATCTGAGCCGGTCCGCTGGCGTAAGTCACCCGGATGGTAAAGCGCGCAAAGCCAAAGGCATCGGCGAAAATCGATTTCGACCGGCCGCCGGGCGCGAAGTAGAGACGGTTGGTATTGGCGTAGTAGGTGGCACTGATCGGATAGTGGTTCAGCTGAACTTCCACATGCCGTATGTAGCCGGCACGCGGAACGCTGAGCTGCGCCGAATACGATCCCGTGGCATACACCTGGGCTTTCTGCGCTTTTAACAAATAGGAGAGCGGCAGTACTTCATCGGCCGGATGCAGCGGAACTTCGATCAGTTCCGCCCGGTAGTCGTCATAAAGCCGCAGTACGCTTTCGGACATCAGCTGAAGAACTGATAGAACTGCATGGAACCGTCTCCTTTTTCCATGATTTCCTTCAGTTTTCTGCCGCACTTAATGAGTCCGCCTGTTTCGCAGACTTTTTTCATTTTTTCCAGAATGGTACGGAACTGGTGCGAAGACCCGTTGATTTTCGGAAGCAGACGCTGGAGTACGGCGTAGTCGAGCGCCATCGTGCCGGCATCACTATAGGCCTCGTCTTCATCGGGTACAAACCAGCGCAGAGCGGTCAGCACGTATTTGCGCAGCGCGCTTTCCGAACGGATGGAAACCGTAAGTCCGGCTTCCTTGAACAGAGCGGCCAGCGACTGATACACGTCTTCAAGCGCGCTTGGCAGCGTCTGGCTGTCTTCCTGCGGCAGGAACACTTCGTCAAGCTGTTCGTGCGTAATCAGCGAAGAGCGGAATTCGTCTTCCAGAAGCGGTCTGGCCGGCTTGAGCAGCAGACGCTTTTCCGGCATCGTAATGACCCAGGCACGGTCCAGCAGACGGCTGCTTAACGGTTCGGTCGTGTGGTCGGACTGAATGGCAGCCGCAAAATGCAGAGTCCTCGGAATTTCAAACGTATACGTGTCGCCCAGCGCGATCGTACCGCGGATGGCGGCGTTTTCTTCCATGGACATGAAGTCGGCCCAGTAGTATTCCATGCTCGACAGGTTGGCATCGTCGAGAAGGACGAGCGCCGGGAGCGAATCCGAGCCGCTGTTTCCGCGGCTTTCCTGATTCAGAATGCTGAGCAGATCAAACAGACGCGGATCCGCTTTTTCAAAGGAGCGGGTCAGCGAGTTGTAAAAGCCGATCAGATCGCGGCGGCTTGACCAGCCGCGTTCGACGCTGACGGAGACAAAACGGGAGCAGTACGGAAACTGCGGATGACTTTTTTCAAGTTCTGCCGGCTGATCGAGGTGAAGCGCCTGCGCCGTAACGCGGCAGATCGACGTTTTTCCAGAGCCTGGCTGACCAGTAAAGATAGTCAGGAAGCCCTGGGTCAGGCAGATGAGAATGTTCAGAATTTCATTGCGGGAATATTCCGGACGGCTTTTCTGCATCGTGAACACCAGATAGTCCACGAGCTGTTCCTTCGAAAGGAAGGATCGCGGCATGGCCGCAATGGCGCGGGACGCCTGCTGGTAAATTTCCAGCCGTCTGGCATTTTCCAGACGGGCGGTATGTTCCATGAAGCGTTCGGAAATCATATCGTCAAATGAGATTTCCAGCGTTTTCTGGCTGGAGCGTTCGAGCAGTTCATCGAGTTTTCCCTGCAGGCCTTCCATCTGTACGTTGAGATCGGCAATGCTTTTTTCACGACGCGCAATTTCTTCCTGCAAGTAGGACGATCTTGCTTCCAGGTTGGCCACATCCTTGCCGATATTGGCCTGCCGCAGCGCTTCCTGGAATTCTTCTTCGGCTTTGGCTTTCATGGACTTGAGCTGATCGAGCTCTTCCTGATAGCGTTCGAGCTGCTGCTTTGGCTGCAGGATTTCCAGCTCATCGACGGCTTTCTGGAGTTCTTCCTTCTGCGCCTTCAGTTCGCTGTTTTTCTGCTTGAGCTGGCTTGTAAACGTGACGTATTCCGAATACGCAGGGAGCGCTTCGACAAATTCCTCATTTTCGAGCAGCTCATGAACCATATCCATATAGTCAGGATCGTCCTTGCGGGCCTTGAACATTTCCGGAATGAGCGAGGAAAGTTCATTAAAAAGTTCGCCGTTTTTTGCGGACGATTCAAAGATCGCCTGAAGCCGCTTTACCCGCTCCGCAGCCAGTGCGGCCGGAATGTCCTTGCCGCTGATCAGCGAGTTCTGGTAACTGGCCAGCAGACTCGCAAACGCGGCGGGATCGACACCGATAGTTTTCGCCGTTTTTCCCTTGATGGATGCGGTAAAGTTTTCGATCAGTTCCTCATCGGAAATGGTGTCGGTCGGACACGGTTCGATGCCTTCGCCTTCGATGCGGACATAGCCGCGCGTCACATCGATCTGTTCCAGCGTATGGATCCGATCCGCCAGAGAAGGCGAATACAGATAGCCGGAAATAATGGAGTTTTTCTGATCAAGCGAAGGATAGATCACCAGTTCATCGAGATCTTCGTCGTAACGGACCCGAAACGGACCGACGAGCGTATTTTCGATCGGACCTGGAATCATGACCCGCATATCTTCGTTGACGTCGCGGGTATTCAAAATCACCGTTGAATCTTTACGCCAGTCCCCTTCTACGGCTTCCTGGGGCAGCGCATAGTACCAGCCCACATCTTCCATGCGAAGAATCGATCCGGAATACTGCTTGAACACATCGAGTTTCCAGGCGGAAGGATAGACGCTCCCATCGCTTTTCAAATTTGGAATGAGCTTATCGCTCTGAAAATCAATAATGACGTCGTCTCCGTCCTGAAACAGATCGTCTAAACGCATCGATGTCGAAGAGGAAAACAGATTCAGGTTGGGATACTGCGATCCCGGAAGAATCTTCTCCACATCTTCATCGCTCAAACGAATAAATTTGTCTTTTTCATAAATGTACGTCGGATAAAAATTCACATAAAATCCGCTGGTTCGAATTTCTCCTACATAGCGCGGCATAGTTTCATTCCTTTCCTGCCTTTCGGCTGAATTAATTTGATTATAGGACCGATCCCGGCCAGATTTTACGTTAAGCCGCTGAATTCAGGGATGTTTAGAAAAAATATAGAAAAGGCGCTCCCGCTTTCCCCTATAATTGAATCGGTCTGTCCAGTCGCTTGATATTCAGCGCAGGCAATCTTGAATGTTTACGAATGTATTATTTCGTATTCGTTAAAATTGCGGTCGTTTAGGCAGCCGATCTGCACCGCTGCTTTAGGCGCTGGCTGGAGAAAAGAGGAAAATGCATGCATTTTACATTTAAGGAAATCGAATACTACAAACCCGATGGAAAACCCGACATCTGTCTGGAATGCTTCAGCGTAATCGACCTGAATGTCTATGAACTACTTGAATTCAGCCGCGACAAAAACAAGTGCTACTACTGGGCTTTGAAAAGTCAGATTACCGGCGATGTGAAAGCCTACATCACTTCGGTCTACTACATCGACGGCGAAAACAGCCTTACCGGAAAGCCGACGTTTAAAATCGTGCACGGTTTTGAATACGAAGACCCGCGCGAATATCACTGTCCGCGCTCGGTGCTCGACCGGCTGACGCCGACCACCGATCCGCGTGCCCTGCAATGGCGGCGCAAAGCGCAGTACGCGCTCAATCAGGCAGCCCTGCTCAATCAGAAATTTATCGAAGAACACCAGAAGGCGCAGCAGGAGCCGGATTTCTTGGTCCCTGCCCTGACTTCTTCTGTGACTGCGCTGATTGTTCAGGAAGAGAAGCTTCCCTTTTTGACCGAAGCAAAACCAGATAAGGTACACGATATGAAAAAAGAGGAAAACCAGACATACGCTTCAACTTCCCGTTCTCTTCTCAAAACCGACGCGGTGCTGCTTCCGCGCTCCCGTCATCAGACACCGAAACGCCGTCAGGTCCTTCTTGCGCCAAGACGTCTGAAAAAAGCAAAACGGCTGCCCAGACGACCGAGCAAGGATCATCCTTCCTTTACTGCAGGCAAACCAATGCACTTTCAGGGCAATGTCCTGCTGCTGAATCTGAAATATTAAGCGTACCTGTATCCTTTTCGCAATGGATTTTTGCGATTCTCTTTTCGCGACAGAGGATGACGCCTTCCGGCTGAATCCCTCCTGCCGACTCCATCCGCAGAAAAACCGGACTTTTCCGATCGTTTTCGATCCGGCAGAGTCCGGTTTGTTTGTTTTTTCTTTATGGCGATTTTGGACTGGCCGAATCGTAAGCGTCAAATAGAACCCGTCTAGAAATCGAGCGCAGACTCCTTCACAATTTCCGTGAAGACGTCTGCGCTCTTCTTTATAAAAAACTGCTCGACCGACTGCCCAGTGGGCTGCTGGTTGAGCAG